>NZ_NPJK01000009.1:0-149806 GCF_002251285.1 Prevotella sp. P5-64 | reverse complement strand
ACAATGATGTCGAAGATTTCGGGTATGAAGGTTTCAACAAGGTTATTGAAACCTTTGAGAACCACAACGATACCATCATCAACTATTTTGAGGAAAGGCTTACCAATGCATCGGCAGAATCGTTCAATGCTAAAATCAAGGCTTTTAGAACACAGTTCAGAGGTGTAGGGGATATCAGGTTCTTCATGTACAGGCTGGCAACACTTTATTCCTAACATACGGTGTTACCAACCGGAAAAATCCGCTGACCCCCTATATTTGGGCTCATTTAAGAAAATAGACCATTAAATAAAAGTCCTGTAAATCTTTCGACTTACAGGACTTTGCGGAGAGAGAGGGATTCGAACCCCCGGTACCTCTCGGTACGGCGGTTTTCAAGACCGCTGTAATCGACCACTCTACCATCTCTCCAATGCTTTCATCATTGTTGGCAGGTCGATGTGCCTTAAAAGCGATTGCAAAGGTATTAAGTTTTTTTGGTTCCGCCAAACTTTTGTAGTTTTTTTTTCAAATTATTTCCGTTTTCCTTATCCTTATGCAGGAAAAGTGGTAACTTTGCAGTATGATTTACCCTGATAATTTCGAATTTAAGATAGGTTTTCATGAGATTCGCGACATGCTTCGTTCGCGTTGTCTCTCACCATTGGGCATCGTGCGCATCAACAACATGGCGTTTATGACCGATGCAGACGCCATCAATGCTTCTATGGAGCAGATTAGAGAGATGAAGCGTATACGTTCAGGCGAAGAGGATTTCCCTCTAAATGCATTTTTCGATATTCGCGAAAGCATGAAGCGGCTCCGCATGACGGGCACATTCCTCGAAGAGACAGAGCTCTTTGAGCTGATGCGCACCCTTGCCACGATGAATGACGTCGTGGCTTTTCTCAAGCGCTATACCGACGACGAGCACACCGCCTTCATCTTCCCTGCCCTTGCGGCACTCACCGAGGGCGTGATACCCATGCCCCAGATAGTGAAGGACATCGACCGCATATTAGACAAGTTCGGACATATCAAGGACAACGCCTCTCCCAAGTTAGCCGAAATCCGTCGTGAACTGGCCCGAACCAAGGGTTCCATCTCGCGCATACTGGGAGGAATACTCCGCTCGGCACAGAGCGAAGGACTTGTAGACAAGGACGTAGCCCCCACCCTACGCGACGGCCGACTGGTATTGCCCGTGGCGCCAGGACTGAAGCGCAAGATAGGTGGTATCGTACACGACGAGTCGGCAAGCGGACGCACCGTGTATGTGGAGCCTGCCGAGGTGGTAGAGGCCAACAACCATATACGAGAGCTCGAGAGCGACGAGCGACATGAGATTATCCGCATACTCAAGCAGATGGCCGACGACATACGCCCCCATACCGAGGAGATACTGTTCTCCCAGGACTTTCTGGCCGACATCGACTTCGTACACGCCAAGGCTTCTCTCTCCGAGAGTATGCAGTGCGCCGAACCTCAGGTGACTGCCACCCCTATCATCGACTGGACCCGAGCCCGCCACCCCTTGCTCGAGCAGCGCCTCAAGCAGAACTCTGCCACTCCCTCCGCGCTCGTACCTCTTAATATAGAGCTCACCACCGACAACCGCATACTCATCATCTCGGGCCCCAATGCCGGCGGAAAGTCCGTCTGCCTCAAGACCACCGGACTCTTGCAGTATATGGTGCAGTGTGGTCTGGGCATCCCCGTAGACGAACGCTCGCGCGTGGGTATGTTCAAGGACATCATGATAGACATCGGCGATGAGCAGAGTCTCGAGAACGACCTGTCCACCTACTCCTCCCACCTGCTCAATATGAAGAACATGCTGAAGCAGGCCAATCCATCCACACTGATACTCATCGACGAGTTTGGCACCGGAACCGAGCCCAACATCGGCGGAGCCATAGCCGAGAGTGTGCTGGGGCAATTTCTTGCCCACGGAGCCTGGGGCGTCATCACCACGCACTACCAGAACCTCAAGCACTTCGCCGACGAGCACGAGGGCGTGGCCAACGGTGCCATGCTCTACGACCGCCACGAGATGAAGCCTCTGTTCCAACTCTCCATAGGTCGCCCCGGCAGCTCGTTTGCCATCGAGATTGCGCGCAAGATAGGACTCCCCGAAGAGGTAATACGCCAAGCCAGCGACATCGTGGGCTCCGACTACATCCAGAGCGACAAATATCTGCAGGACATCGTTCGCGACAAGCGTTACTGGGAAAACAAGCGCACCAATATCCATCAGCGCGAGAAGGAGCTGGAGCGCCAGATAGAACGCTATGAACATGATATCGAGCAGATTGGCGTACAGCGCAAGGAGATACTGCGCCGAGCCAAGCAGGAGGCTGAAGAAATATTGAGCGAGAGCAACCGACGTATCGAAAACACCATACGCGAGATACGCGAGAGCCAGGCTGAACGCGAAAACACCAAGCGCATCCGCGAGGAACTGGAGCAGTTCAAGCAGGAGGTAAGCGACCTCGACACCCAAGCCAACGACGAGATGATAGCCCGCAAGATGGCACAGATTCAACAGCGCAAGGAGCGACGCCAGCAGCACAAGGAGCAGCGCGCCAACGAACAGCAGCAACAGCAGAAGCGCCAGGAGCAAGCCCGGCAGCAGGCCCAAGCCAGCCAGCAGCCACTGGCAGCCGGCGACAGCGTGTGCATCAAGGGTGCATCGTCGGTAGGCACCATCGAGCGCATCGACGGCAAGATGGCCAGCGTCATCTTTGGCGACATGCGCACTCGTATGCGCGTAGACAGACTGCAGCGTGCCAACGCCCCACAGAGCGCCGCCACCACCGAAGCCCCCAAGACCCATGCCGACGAACGTATGGAGAACCTGCGCAGCTACAACATATCCCACCTCACCCAGCAGACCATCGACAGTCACCGCCAGAACTTCCACCAGGACCTCGACGTGCGAGGCATGCGTGGCGACGAAGCGCTCAATGCCGTGCAGCACTTCATCGACGATGCCATCCTCATGGGTATGCAACGCGTGCGCATCCTCCATGGCAAGGGCAACGGCATCTTGCGCCAGCTCATCCGTCAGTACCTCGGAGCTATCCCCAATGTCACCCACTATGCCGACGAGCATGTGCAGTTTGGCGGAGCCGGCATCACCGTAGTCGATTTCTGACCGACATTTGGCTGCCAAGAGCGTACCTCCGAGCCCCATAAAGCATGGCTTTTTAGTTAAAATCGAAAAAAATGTACCATTTCATGCTTGATTTAGCACGAAAAGTAGTACCTTTGCATCCGCTAAATGGGCAAGTCTCTTACGGCCAGCTCCCTGTGAATCCCCCAGGATGGGAACATAGCAAGGGTAATAGGTTGTAGCGGCGCGATAAGAATCGCTTGCCCACCCGCCTCTTTAGCTCAGTTGGCCAGAGCACGTGATTTGTAATCTCGGGGTCGTTGGTTCGAATCCGACAAGAGGCTCAAGACAGGGAACACAAACCCACTTCGACCGAGAAGTCCACACCATGGGCTTCTCGGTTTTTTCGTTTATGGGCACGGAGCTTATCGCCGCGCCGCCGTTCGAGGCCTATATCGCCTGCGCCACTATCTTCCTATTCAGGCTCGCCATCTTCGGCCACCATGCCCGGTGCCTCTTCATCCAAGTCATACTTCCTTACGCTGTGGTCGTTGAGCCATATCCTGTTGAGAGTATACGCCAGCGACTCCAGTGTCTGTTCTCTCACCGCTGGCTTCAACTGACACTCCCACACGGTGATACAATGCCATCCCATCGAGGCGAGACGGCGCTGCTCTTCTATGTCGCGGGTGCGGTTGCGCGCTATCTTCGCCTTCCAGAATTCGGTATTGCTCTTGGGTACCACATAATAGCGGCAGCCCTCATGGCCATGCCAGAAGCAGCCGTTGACAAAGATGACCGAGCGATACTTGCGCAGCACGATGTCGGGGTGTCCGGGCAGCCACGGATGGTTGAGCCTGTAGCGGAAGCCACGGCCAAAGAGGAATTTCCTCACCACCATTTCTGGTTTGGTGCCCTTCCCCCGTATCTGTGCCATACAGTGATGGCGCTGCTCCTTTGTCAGTTTGTCTGCCATTGCCCCTGATTCACTTTCCCACTCTTTTACAAGCCCTTGCCGCCAAGTTCGCTTTCTGAGTATCTCATCTTGTCTCGCCCTCCACAGCCCTCGCTTTCAGCCGTTCTATCACCAGTTCGTCGGCGGGCAACCACCTCACCGAGTCGAGTTCACCCAGCCCGAGCCACTTTGACGCCTCGTGCTCCAGCAGCGTCAACTCACCACTCATCACTGTGCAGAGATAGCAGTGCATGGTCAGATGAAACTTCGGGTAATCATATTCGACCGTTGTGAGCCGTTCGCCGACGCTTATACTCGTTGCCAGTTCCTCCCTAATTTCTCTACACAGAGCCGCTTCAGGCGTCTCGCCCGGCTCCATCTTCCCGCCGGGAAACTCCCACCAGTCTTTCCATTCACCATAACCACGCTGCGTGGCAAAGACCCTGTCGCCATCACAGATAATGGCTGCCACCACCTCAACATGTTTCCTCTTATCCATACGCTGCATTATCCTATAGCTTTATATTGACTCGCAAAGGCGTAAGTCGATTCAGACATAGGCGTGGCGAGATGCCACACTATCTGCATGGGTTTAGAACCCTCGATGCTCTCCATTGTGACCTGACCAAGATAGGTAAATCCCATTCTGCAACCATAATCCGGATGTTCCACCTGTTGCCTTACAAACAGGAGCATGTTATTCTCGCCATTACGGTATGCCTCTGCCTCGCGACTACCCTCACGCACACGATTCTGGGTTTCCCAATGGAAAAACTCACGGTTTTGGGCATAATCTTTATATGCAGTCATAGAACCCTCTTCGCGCTTTTTGATAATATCCACATACATCGCCTCGAGTTTTATATCTTTCAGGCGCTCCATGCCTTCCCGCGAAGGCGACTTGCGGTCTATCGTTGACAGTCCGAGTGCCGCCTGTATCTGCGCTTTAGTGTATACCCCATGCAGATGCAGTGGATTCCATTCGTTATACACTGAATTGTCAACTTTTTCCGGTGCAGAGCATCTGTTACGCAGATAAGAGACGACCTCCTTGAATTCCTGAACAAACAGTTTATCGGAAGCCAGGTCGTCAAACATTGTGCCGATACCGTCATAATTACCCGCCTTGTCATACAAGTCATAGTAGAGCATCACTGCGCAACGCTTTTCCTGTTCAGAGAATTCCTCTGTATTACATTTGAATCCACAATCGGCAAAGCGCAACAGCTGAGTGAAGTATGAGAACGAATCTGTAGCAAGCCATTTCTTGGTCACTGCATACTTAATCTGCCCTGCGTGCACAGACACCGATTCCTGCACACCCGCCAATTGGCACAATTCGCCCCACGTCAGGGCACCATACACCTTATGAAATGGCACATGGCTGTAAGCCAGAAAGCCCTTGAGCGAGAAGTTACCCTTGCAGGTCTTGTGGTAGGCCAATATTTCCTTGACGACACGACTGCGGTTCAGACTGCGCAAGTAGCCATCAATATTAGCGATGATTTCCTCTTTGGCCTTTTCTTCCAGAATAATCTTGCAACCTATAGGAGCATTGGAGAATCCACCTTCAATCTCATCCTTTATATTCCGCGAGCGCCGGCCGATCAGGGCCTCAAAGCGCTCTTTATAACTGAACTCGGCACGCGAATGACCCACAAAGTCAAGGACCGTAAGATGGTCCTTGCCACTATGCAGACGAAGCCCGCGACCAAACTGTTGGATAAATACGGTAGCACTCTCGGTAGGACGCAGAAAGAGGATGGTGTCAATCTCAGGTATATCGACGCCCTCATTGAAGAGGTCAACCACAAAGAGGTAATTGATGCGACCTTGTTGAAGTTGCTTCCTCACAAGTTTGCGATGATAGTCATTGTCATCACTTGTAAGCACATTCGTTTTCAATCCTGCCAACGTAAACTTGGCATTCATGAACTTGGCATGGTTCTTATCCACACAGAAACATAGCGCCCGCACCTTGTTCAAGCGGCTGTTCCCGATATACTGCTGCATTTTCTTCAAGATAAGACCGGTGCGATAATCGTTCTGCGTATAAATGCGTGAAAGTTCGGCAACATCATAACCATGTCCACTCCATTTCACCTCCGAGAGGTCTATATTGTCAGGAATTCCATAATAATAGAAAGGTGCGAGCAGACCTGCATTGAGAGCGGCAGGCAGACGAATTTCCGCCGAGATGTGACCATCAAAGTATATGGTGATATCTTCCTGGTCGTTGGTTCGTTCGGGGGTCGCAGTCAAGCCAAGTAATATCTTGGGAGTGAAGTTGGTCATCAATTTGACGTATGTCGGAGCTATAATATGGTGCACCTCGTCGACTACCATATAGTCATAATAGTCTTTTGTGAGTTGCAGACTGTCCAAACGATTACGCAAGGTGTCCTTGCTCGCAAAGACATGCTGGTAGCTGGACGGTTCGTTGTTGCCATCCCACACACTGCCGAAGTTGGGATCTTCGAGCACAACGCGGAAAGTCTGCATAGCCTGTCGCAGTATCTCCTGCCGATGAGCGAGGAAAAGGAAATGACAATCGGGATGCTCCGCACGATAGCGTTTGAAGTCGAAGGCTGCTATCACCGTCTTTCCTGTACCCGTAGCAGCCACCACGAGATTGCGGTAATGCCCATGTACATGGCGTTCGACATCCAGTTTCTCCAGAATTTCCTGCTGATAGTCCTTCGCGCGCATCAGGTCAAGAGCCGAGAAGTCGAGCAAAGGAGCATCCCAGTCAGCCCCTAAGGCTCTTTTCAGTCTTTCGTCGCTTACACCAGGTACGAAATCTTCAAATGTATCATCACGCCAATAACTTTCAAATGAACTGCGCACCTCTTCTACTACCTGAGGCAACTCAAACTGGGTGGCTTTGAAGTTCCATTCTTTACCGTCTTTCAAGGCGTAATGAGAGAGATTGCTCGAACCTATATAGGCAGTATGAAAGCCAGAATTTCGGAGGAATATATAAGACTTGGCATGAAGGCGGTCCTGCGTTCCATCATACGAAATCTTTATCTCGGTGTTACACAAAGTGGCCAAACGGGCTATGGCATCGTAATCTGTAGCGCCCGTATATGTCGTCGTGATGATACGCAGCCGTTTCCCTGCACTGGTGAACTTCCTCAGACTGTTCCAAAGCAGGTTTAGACCACTTGTCTTGATAAAGGAAACCACCCAACATATCTCATCGGCACAGAGAATTTCGCGATTCAACTCACTCTCCATATCTACACGACCTCTGCCACCACCGAAGAAGAGGGCGCTACGGCTTATAGAAGTAATAGGCGTAATGGCCTTGAGATGCTTCTCGATATCAGGATATTCGCAGTTAGTCCGGTCTACGACGGCTGTAAGTATATTCTTCTGAGCATCAATCAGGTCAAGTTCGGAGTCATCTACATTGAACTCTCTACCCAAGGTTTTGATAACCGAATTGACGAAGTCGGTATATCTGTCCGTCCCAAGGTCTTCGGGGCATCCTATAAACGCGATTTCAATAAGGTGCTGCAAATACTTGCTGAGTATATTGACAGCATCATCTTTGCCTATCGGCTTCTTGCCAATATAGAAACGGTGGGAATCTACCTCGTTCAGTTTCTGCTGAAAGAGGCGATTGATAATCTGGTCATAGACTCCAGTTGGGATATTCGTGTGTGGCATAGTTGTATGATAAAGATGATAGTGGCGTGATATGTATCGTGCGTCATTAGCCTTCGTAGCTTGGTGGCGCACCTTGGGGTATTGTGCTTCAAAGTTATAGCCTTTTTTGATAAAAAACGAAGAAGTGGGATGAAAAATGTAGTTTGGTGCATTATACTTATGACTGCAAAATGTCATTTCGGCCATTAGGCGATCAACGTGAGCCGCTCGAGACTGAGGGACAAAGCGGAGGGAATGACGGGGAATATCGCGGAGATGGCGATAAAGGGGAAATCGGGGTTTGATTTAATCGTTTCGCGGCGTGATATGATTATTTCGCGGTTGTATTTTTCTGTTTCAGAGTTTGAAGTCTACTTGTAGAGGCACTCGGAGAAGATGGGTGAAATGACGGCTGACACCACTGCCACGCCCTCTTCAACAGCCGTTCAGCCGTCTACAACAGCCGCCCTGCCCACTACATCATCCGCCTTGCCCACTGCAACATTCGCCTTGCCCACTACAACACTCGTCCTACCCACTACATCATTCGCCTTGCCCACTACAACATTCGTCCCGCCCTCGTCTACATCAACACGTCCCACGTCTACATCAGTCCTGCCCTCGTCAGCATCCGCCCTACCCCAATCCGCATCCGTCCAGCACTCGCCAGCCATCACCCCGCCCCTGTACACGACGCCCATAAACGGGAGCGCCGCAAGGGTGGTCTGCCGATTGGTGTCGGTCAGAGCCTCCCTTGCGGCGCGCTGAAAGACGGGATGGATGGTGGCGGCAAGCCTACAACTTGATGCCATACTTGACGATACCCTCGCCGAGCATGCCAGGGGGCATAAACTGCTTGAGAGCATCGGTCACGGTGTTGAGCATGCGCTGCCTGATGTAGTCGGCCCTAATGTAGAGCGACACGCGGCGCTGCGAGAGATAGTCGCCATCGATGGGCCGCACGTTCTGGCGCTGCTTGTCGCTGAGCAGGGGCAAGTGCATCTCGGGCACGATGGTGAACCCGCCGTTCTCGTCGACGATGTGCACCAGCGTGTCTATACTGCCAGCCTCGTAGATGTGGTTGCCCTTGGTGCGGGCTTTACAGAACGAGAACGCACTGTCGCGGAGACACTGCGCATCGCGCATCACCCACATGTTCTCGTGCTCCAGATTGGACGGCTTGAAAATGGGCAGCTTGCGCCAGCAGCTCTCTGCCAGATAGACATAGAACCGCTCGGTGTAGAGGGGTATCTCGAGCACTCCATCGCGCACGTTGCCCGAGATGGCGATGCCGGCGTCGAGCTGACCACGCAGCAGGGCGTCGACCATGTGGTCGGCCTTGAGTTCCTGGATAGACAGCTGGACCGAGGGAAACATCTCGCGATAATGGCGGATAAACCGGGGCAGGATATAGGGCGCTATGGTGGGGCCCACGGCGAGGGCAAACTCTCCGCCTATGCGCCCCTTGTCCTCAGCCACTATCTCGGCAATGCGGTCTATCTCTGCCAGAGCGTTCTCTGCCTGGCGCACGATCTTCTCTCCTGCCGCCGTGGGCACCACGCTGCGATTGGTGCGCTCAAAGATGCGCGTGTCGAGTTCTTCCTCCAACTTCTGCAGCATGGCGCTGAGCGTGGGCTGAGAGACATGGCACGACTCAGCCGCCTTCGCAAAGTTGCGAAAGCGGTTGACGGCGATAATGTATCTTAACTGTTGCAAGTTCATAGGCTCAGATAAACAGATTGACATTGGCACGTTCGGCGCGCTCCATATAGGTGGCCACTCCGCCCACGGTGACATGGTCGAGCAGCTCTTCGCGCTTCACGCCCATCACATCCATCGACATCTGGCAGGCTATGAACTCCACGCCGTTGTCGATGGCCTGCTGCCGCAGCGACTCGAGCGAGTCTACGCCCTTGCGGGTCATGATGTGGCGCATCATTCTGGCGCCGATGCCCATCATGTTCATCTTGGAGAGGGCGAGACGGGTGGAGTCGGAAGGCAGCATCCAACTGAACATACGCCCGAAGAGGTCTTTGCTGACCTTGGGTTTGTGCGCCTTCTTGATGGCGTTGAGCCCCCAGAAGGTGAAGAAGATGCTCACCTTCTGGCCCGTGGCTGCGGCTCCGTTGGCAAGGACAAAGGTGGCCAGCGTCTTGTCGAGGTCGTCGCTGAAGAGGATGAGGGTCTTGCCCTGACCGGTGGGCAGAGAGCGGGCAGACTCTACGGCGCAGGCGGTAGACTTCTCTATCAGCGCGGTATAGACTCCGCCCTCGGCACGTCGGCCCAGGAAGCGGTGGCCCGTGGTGTGGCACCATGCCTCGGCATCGCGGGGGAACGCAGCATCGGTGGCCGTCACCTCGAGTCTGTCGCCGGGGGCGAGGGTGTCGATGGCCTGCTTGAGGCGGAGGATGGGGCCGGGGCACTGGATGCCGCAGGCGTCGATGCGCACCACCGCCTTCTCGGCAGAGGCTGTCTCGGTGGACGATGCGCTATCTCCGGCGGCAGCGAAGCCCACGGGAGGGGCTATACGGGCGGTGGCGGCACGATAGGTCTTGAGTCCGCCTATCAGATTGCGCACCTCGGTGTAGCCATTGTCCTTGAGTATGTTGGACGCGAGATACCCGCGCAGCCCTATGCCACAGAAGAGCCACACCGGACGGCCGGTTGGGATTTCGTCCATACGCTCTCTGAGGTCGTCGAGCGGTATATTGACGGCACCGTCGATGGTGCCCAGCGCATACTCGTCGGACGTACGCACATCGACGAGGGTCACGCCCGTGAGGGCGGCATCGCGCAACTCGCGCCAGTAGAGTGGCGACATCTTGCCACTGAGAATGTTGCCAGCCACATAGCCCGTGATGGCCACGGGGTCTTTGGCCGACGAGAAGGGCGGCGCATAGGCGTGCTCCAGACGGGTAAGGTCGGCGACGGTAGCTCCCTGCTTGATGGCGAGGGCATACTGGTCTATACGCTTGTCGACGCCGTCGTAGCCCACTATCTGCGCACCATAGAGTCTGCCGTCGGTGGGCGAGAAGGTAATCTTGATGTCCATCTGCAGACTGCCGGGATAGTAGCCGGCATGGGCACCACTGTGGATGGTGGCAGAGAGGTAAGGGATGTCCATCATCTTGAGCCGCTTGGCAGGCAGTCCGGTCGAGGCTACGGTCAGGTCAAACACCTTGGCTATCGAGGTGCCTATGGAGCCTTCATACTTCACCTTGTTGCCCATCACCATATTGTCGGCCACGATGCGCGCCTGTCGGTTGGCGGGTCCGGCGAGGAAGTTGAGCCAGGGCTTGCCCGTAAGGGGATGGGGAAACTCGATGGCGTCGCCCACGGCATAGACATCGGGGACCGAGGTCTGCAGATAGTCATCGACCCAGATGCCACGCATCTCGCCCAGACGTATGCCGGCAGCCTGGGCCAGTCGGGTCTCGGCTCTCACGCCGATGCTGATCAGCACCATGTCGGTCTGGAGGCTGACGCCCGACTTGAAGTGTACGGTGAGCGAGCCGTCGTGGCGCGAAAAGGCGTCTACAGCCTGCTCCAGATAGAGCTGCACGCCCTGCTGCTGCAGATGCTCGTGGACGAGCGACGCCATCGAATAGTCGATGGGCGCCATCACCTGGTTGGCCATCTCGACCACCGCCACCTGGGCTCCAGCGTGCATGAGGTTTTCGGCCATCTCGAGTCCTATGAACCCTCCGCCCACGATGACGGCACGCTTCACATCGTGGTCGGTCATATAGGACTTGATGCGGTCGGTGTCGGCCACATTGCGCAGCGTGAAGATGCCCTCGCTGTCGATGCCCGGCAGCGGCGGCACCACTGGCGAGGCACCGGGAGAAAGCAGGAGTTTGTCGTAAGACTCGACATACTGGCTGCCGTCGGCGGTGCGCACGGTCACCTGGCGGCTGGAGGGGTCGATGGCGATGACCTCGCTCAGTGTGCGCACATCTATATTGAACCTGCGGCCGAACGACTCGGGCGTCTGCACAAACAGACGGTCACGGTCGGCGATGACACCGCCTATGTAATAAGGCAGTCCACAGTTGGCATAAGAGATATGGGCTCCTTTCTCGATGAGGATAATCTCTGCTTTCTCGGTCAGGCGACGTATACGCGCGGCGGCGGTGGCTCCTCCGGCCACTCCACCTATTATAATATATCTCGGGGGTTGGGTCGTCATAGCGGTAAGGGTTGGCGGGTGAATAGTCTATTGATACTTGGCGATGGTGGCTTTGAGGTCGGCGAGCGACATGGCTCCGCTCTGTCTCCACTTCATCTCTCCGCTCTGGAAGAGCATCAGCGTGGGTACCGACTGGATGCGCATCTGCATGGCGGTAGACTCGTTCTTGTCGATGTCGACCTTGATGACGCGGATGCTGTCGCCGAGTTCCTTCTTGAGTTGTTCCAACACTGGGTGCATCATCTTGCATGGTCCGCACCAGGTAGCGTAGAAGTCAACCAGCGTGAGCTGGCTGCCTTTGATAATGTCTGTTAAGTTCTCCATATCTTTATTGTTATTCGTTATTGTCAGATGGTGCAAAGATAGTGCAAACCGAACGCCATAAGCTCGCTTAATGGCTGAGGTGTAGCCTATCTTCTGCAAAGATAGATATATAATTATAGACAAACAAATGAATTTATCTATATTGTCATAGACAATAACTATAATGCTAACAATAATGATTGTAGAATGGGTGGGGAAACGCGTGGGGCTGGACAAAAAAAATCCACACCCAGCTTGACGCGTCGTGACGGTACAAGCTGGGTGTGGAGCGGCCTACTTCTGCTTGAGCAGTGTACCCGTGGGACACATGAAGCGGCAATAGGGACGGGGCACAAAGACGGAGATGAGCAGGATGACTACTGCAAAGACTATCACCACGACTCCGGCCGAACTGAGGACAAAGGCGGAGAATGGCTCATAGTCCATCCACTCGAAGCCTACGCCCAGGAGCATGAGCAGCATGAGCACGCTCCACAGGACGACCTTGAAGAGGGTCAGGCGGTGGGCTGCCTTCTTGCTGAGGGTGAGCTTGCGGGCTGGGACCTTGAATGCCAGTTCCTGCGCAGCACCGAGAGGACACAGGTGGGTGCAGTAATAGGCTCGGCGGCCGAAGAGGGGATAGACAAAGGCTGCCACCACAAGGAGCATCGGAACGACGAGCGACCAGGAGGTGAGTCCGTTGGACATGAGGTTGACCAGCATCGTGTAGCTCACAAAGGTTCCGGTCCAGAGTCCCAACACTACGATGTCGAGCACCAACTGGACGAGTCTCATCTTCTTGTTGCGTACCACGAGGGGCACCGTCATTCCGAGGACGATAACCAGGAGCGCTACAATGGTCTTGAGCGACCACGACAGGGCACCGTCGGCTGCGGAAGCATTGTGGGCGGAGGCATAGGCCACACCTCTGCGCACATTGGAGATAAGCGACTGAGACGAGAAGGTGGCTCCGCTCACGCCATCGACTTTGGCTGACAGCGCCTCATTGACGGTCTTGCCCTTATAGGCATCGAGCAGACCGACTGCCTCGCCAAAGAAGTCGGGGCTCTCGACATTGGGCAAGGCGACAATCTTCACCACCACATTGTCCAGGACATAGATGTCGAGCGGCGTGGTTCCGGCATAGCCCTGCACATCCTGGGCGAGCATGGCGGTATGCACCACCAGCGTGTCGCCCGCCATAGTGAGCGTATCAGTAGGCGCTGTGGTTGCCTTGTTTTCTAACTCATACCCCAAGAGCCGATGGTCGCGTCGTACGGACACCACGGCTATCACCGCCATACAGGCGATGAAGGTCAAAATGCGACGTAGTATTTTCATTTTACTTGTTATTTTTACAACGATAATGCGCAGCCAGCCGGGGGGCATCTCGGGCAGCGTATGGGTTTACGGGGTGGCCACCAACTGATACGCCAGCCGCTCATCGCCCATCTCGGTATGGATGATACCACAGTAGATGAAGGCGTATTTGGCTATGAGATGGCGCATGATATGGTTATCGCGGTGGGTATCAATGCGGAGGTCGGTCTGCGCAGCCTGGCAGTGACGCATCACGGCATCAAAGATGCCATGGACATGAGGTCTGCCGGCGATACGATGAATGACGTGATAAGGGGCGTCATTGAGCCACGCGCCGTGATAGATGTGGCGATAGGTGGGGTCAGGGCCAGGACGGAAGACAAAGTAGCCCACGGCGTCGCCATCATCTCCAGTGACGAGCCAGGCATCGCCACGGGCAATGTCTTGACAGATAACGTCACGGGAGGGATAACCGTTGACCCACTGATGGGTATTGCCACTCTCCTGCATGATGGCACATGCCCCGTGGATGATGGGCATGATGTCATCGGTATCTGCAGGAGTGGCAGGTCTTATTTCCAACATATTTATTATGGTAAACGTATGAGCCGCGACCACACCATCAGGAGTCGCGACGATGGTTTCTACGCCCGTCGGCAGGTCTGTTCTTCCTGCTGCCGTTAGGACGCTGGCCGGAATGGTTGAAGTTGGGATTGAACGATGCTTTCTCGTTCGGTTTCTTCTTCCTGGACTTCTGGGGATAATCCGGGCGACTTCCGATGGCCTTGTCGTCATAGACGGCATGACGGTTGGCGAAACCCGTGCCGCTGTACAACTTGCCGATGAGGTCTGCACGCCCAATACGACGCAGTTCGCGCTCAATATTGGCACGTTCGTCTTTTTTATACCAAAAGAAGAACTGGCGCTGGGCCAGTTTCTCACGCTGGGTACGGGCGCAGAAGACTGGTTCAAGCGTATATGGGTCATAGCCAGTATACCATGCTTCGGTGCTGACTGTCATGGGAGTGGGCGTGAAGTCCTGAACCTGCTCCAAGTGGAAGTCGAGGTCTTTGGTGATGACGGCAAGCTCAGCCATATCTTCTTCCTGGCAACCTGGATGGCTGCTTATGAAGTAAGGGATTATCTGTTGCTTCAGATTTTCTTCCTTGTTGATGCGGTCAAAGATACGTTTGAACTCATAGAAGAGCTGGAACGACGGCTTGCGCATCTGATAGAGCACCTTGTCGGAAGTGTGCTCGGGCGCGACCTTGAGTCTACCGCTCACATGGCGACAGATGAGCTCACGGGTATAATCGCGGGCAGCCTTGTCAGACTTCTCGTCGCCCGAGCGGTGCAGCAGCAGGTCGTAGCGCACACCGCTGCCGATGAAGCTCTTCTTGATACCGGGCAGGGCATCGACCGCATGATAGATGTCGAGCAACTTGGAATGGTCGGTATTCAGGTTGGGGCAGATACGAGGATGGATGCACGACGGACGCTTGCACTTGGCACAGGCGTTTTGGTTTTTGCCATGCATGCCATACATGTTGGCCGACGGGCCGCCGAGGTCTGAGAGATAGCCCTTGAACCCTGGCATCTCCATGACCTGCTTTACCTCACGCAGAATGCTCTCCTTGCTACGACAGGTGATAAACTTGCCCTGATGGGCAGAGATGGTACAGAAGGCGCAACCACCGAAACAACCACGGTGGATGTTGACAGAAAACTTAATCATCTCGTAGGCAGGAATAACCTTATCCTTATACTTGGGATGAGGCATTCGGGTGTAGGGCAAGTCAAACGAAGCGTCGAGTTCTTCGGTCGTCATCGGCGGATAAGGTGGATTGACCACCGCACAGTACTTGCCTACCGCCTGTATAAGCCGCTGGGCGTGCATCTTGTTTGACTCTTCCTCGATATGGCGGAAGTTCTCAGCCTGAGCCTTCTTGTTCTGCAGACACTCTTCATGACTGTGGAGCACAATATCGTCGTCGCCTACCCCACCGGGGATATCGCCCTCACGACAGAGATAGACAGTCTGGGGGATGGAGCGCAACTGGTCAAACGGGGTACCACCTTCGAGCTGGCGGCATATCTCCACAATAGGACGCTCGCCCATGCCATAGACGATAAGGTCGGCGCCCGAGTCGCAGAGGATGCATCGGCGCAGACTGTCTTGCCAGTAGTCATAGTGGGTGAGGCGTCGCAGCGAAGCCTCAATGCCACCCAGCACCACGGGTACATCGGGATAGAGCTGTTTGAGTATCTTGGTATACACTATCGAGGGATAGTCGGGGCGCATACCATGACGCCCGCCGGGAGTATAGGCATCGTCGCTACGCAGGCGACGGTTTGCCGTATAGCGGTTGACCATAGAGTCCATGGCACCGGGCGAGATGGCGAAGAAGAGACGCGGACGACCCAGCTTCTTGAAATCACGGTAATCACCATGCCAGTCGGGCTGGGGAACGAGGGCCACGCGATAGCCCTGCGACTCGAGCACACGACCGATGACAGCAGCGCCAAACGAGGGGTGGTCGACGTAGGCATCACCCGAGAAAAGGATTACGTCCAACTCATCCCAACCACGCAGTTCACATTCCTTCTTGGTAGTTGGGAGAAAATCAGTAAGTCGGTATTCTTTCAATGCGGCTTGTTTTAGGATTCAGTTTCTGTTTGCTGGTCTTGCTTGCTGACCCAGTCGATATAGAGCAGAGTGAGCTGGTGCAGACCGAAAGCCTTCATATTGTTATGGTATATCACATCAAGACACAGGTCGAGCAGCGCCTTGTCCTTGCCGGCCTCAGATTCGAGCAGGGCACGCAAGGTGAACTTGAGTTTGTCGAGCACGGTTTCGTCGATGATACCCGTACTGTCGATGAGGTTCTTGAGCAGCGCATATTTACGGATGGTCTGCAGATGCTCTTCGCTCACTTCTATACTTCTTGTTCCCGTGGGGTTTGCTTGAATTTTATACATCATAATAAGGAGTCTTATAGGGTTGATTATTGTTTCTGTAGGAATTGCATTATCCCCTGCATCAGCAGGTTTCGCGTGGCTGACGACTGTATGCACTCGAAGGGGAAGCCCATGACAAACGACTTGTAGGCCGCCCCATCGTAAGCCACAGCAGCCGAGGTGCCGTCGGCATACTGCATAGCGCAGTAGGCCTGACCTTGGGGGTGGAGTATTTCGACATGGGTGGCAGCGTAGTGATGACGGTTGAGACGGCGACCGATGTCAAACGTCATACCCAGTCCGTTGATGGCAGGCTGGGCTGTGACGCTGTCGGCGGGATGATACTCCAACTGCAGTACCGATGACAGGAACTGCTGTTCAGCGTCGTTTTGCATATCCGAGCCTATGTACGAGCCGCTTACAAGCAGCCTTCCTCCCTGTTGGGTGTAGGCTCTGAACATCTCTTGCCATGCCGGGGTGAATGTCTTGTAGTACTGCACAGCATAGGGGGTATAGCGCTGCATGCCGAGGATAAGGTCTACACAGGAGTAGTCGGCGAGCGCCACCTTGCGGCCGTCGATGGAAGCACGGTCACAACTCACCACATTATATTTATGCCCCGAGGCTATCGCCGAGGTATGGGTAGCGACATAGGAGAAATCATTGCCTGCCACGAAGAGGCCAGCCATCTCTTCGCCGCCATATCCCAGTCCGGTGGGACTCTCGACACCCATACGGTTCACGTTGAAGCAGGTCTGCCGTCCGTTCCACGCCGTGAGTCCATAAGAGACACCAGGGTCGGCATCGAGATCAAAGCCCTGTCTGCGGCCGTCGTCGACGACCTGGGGTGCCGACAGGCGGTCAAAGCCGTTGACTACGAGCACTGTCTTGGCTTCTGCCGACTTGTAGAGGGCCGACACGATGGGCGAAGCAAAGCTCTCACCGCCGTCGTTGATAGCTGTCACCTTGAAGTCGTATTGGGTACCAGGTTGGGGCGTCATGGTGTAGGTGGTGCTGCTTACCACCGTGCCATTGTCAAACCCTCCCCCACCGCTGCGGGTATATACCACATAGGCAGAGGGCATCGCCGTGCTCTCCCGTGGGTCTGTCTGCGCCTCCCATGTCAGCGTGATTTTTCCCTGCCGGTCTATCGATGTGCGCAGGCTCCTTGGCGCCAGAGGCTGTACGGTATAGCGTGTGCCGTGCTGGGCGGCAGTATATTTCAGTATGGCCTTGTATATCGAGCGGGCAAGGGTAAACTTGAAATTGGGGTCCTGGGCGTAAGCCATATCAGGGAAGTTCTGGTGGGAGAGCGTCTCGAGTATGGCCGAGGGTATCTCGGGATTGCGGGTTTCAGAGTAGTTGCGGTCCCAGAGATAGCGCACCACCCAGCGTCCGTATTTGGCTTTGAGGTCGGCAGAGATACCGTCAAGCAGATTTTTGGCAAAGGTCTTCGACACACTGCGGGGTATACCGGCATTGAGCACACCCTCGTTGTTGCCTGTGGTGCAGATAGCCAGCGACCCCACGAGGTCTTTGCCGTTGTAGCTGTAGCCAGCATCACTGTGCACGGCGAGCGACAGTTCTATCGGCACATTCTTGCCCACCTTGTAGGGCATATACACCGAGCCTCCAGCCAGCCAGTTGGTGGTGAGCGGACGCACGTTGATGTCGTCGGCATAGTCGTCGGCACCGTCCTTGGTGCTATAGATGGCATAGGGCACTCCCGACCACTGGGCACAATAGCGGGCAGCCTCCATAGCGCGGGGCATGCCGCTCGTGGTGCCGTTGCGTTCGATATTGCCCATACCGCCGCCAAAGCGCACGGCATCGGCAGTGACCACACCCTTGCGCGAGGCATGGTTGGTCACGACCACACGGTTGTACTCGTTACAGCCTTTGTCAAAATCGAAGGTACCCAGATAGACCCATGTGCCGCCACCCATCTGCTGGTTGACGCGGAAACGTGTCTCCTGCCCCTTATGACAGACGATATACTCGGCATCGTCCACGCTCTTCTCTACCGTCTGGTAGCTCACATAGACTGCATATCTACCCGCCTCGGGGATGTCGGGCGTATAGGATATGATGCTTATCTTAGACTTGCTCTTCGTGGTTTTCACCTGTCGGGCTGTACCCTGGATGAAGGGATTTTCGTGGTCGGAGTAGAGGCCGTCATGGAAACTGAACCCCGGTTTCTCCGTGTCCTTCCACTGACGGCTGCCCGTGCCCACCTCTTCATATTTGGCTCCCAGCGACGAGCGGTTGTTGTCGACGATTACCTCATTGGGCTGCCAGTCGCGCTCTCGGGGAGTAAACACGTTGGCGCCCGCATTCTCAAGCATTGGTATGAGATAGGGCACCACGATGGTGGGAGTAAACAGGTCTTCGGTCGTAGCAAAGAGACTGGGTCTCTGCCAGCGCCACCGCCCCTTCTTCTGGTCGTAGAAACGGCCATGGCTGGCATAGACCGTGAGATGACGGTTGCCCAGACCGCGGCTGATGTCAAAGGGACGCGACACATTGCGCACCCAGGCATTGCCCTTATAATCGATATTGCCCCACGCTCTGACAATAGAGTTGGGGTCTGCCATATCACCATCCACCATCAGGTCGATGGTAACGCCATTGACGGCTATACGTATCTTATATGTATCGTAAGGTGAGGGAAGAATACGGCTCACCTTACGATAGATTTTGGAGACCATCTTGGCCGTAAAATCCTGTGCCGCAAAGGCATCGTTGGCGGTGATGGTCACTATGCGCTGGCGGTTGTCTATCCTGTAGCTCTTCATGCGCGCCTGGGCATATCCTGTGGCAGCATCGAACTTATAGTTGAGGAAATAGTCCTTCAACCGACGCTCGGTGGCAGCGTCCAGCGAGTTGTCCTGTGCATATACACTGACGGCGCAGCATAACGCCAGCGCCACCATGACCAACCATCTGTGAAAGTTAACTGTCAATCTATCTCTCCTATACTAAACTGTTCTGGTTTCTTGCCTTTTACGTCTTTGAAATATAGCTTTATCTCACGCATATCAGCGTCTATATCTCCCGAGGGCATGATGCTGCGCGTACAGCGTATCTCTTTATGCTCGAAATCGAGCGCATATAGCAGTATGGGAATACCTGCCTTGAGGGCAATATAGTAGAAGCCCTTCTTCCAGTCGGGGTTGAGCGAGCGCGTACCTTCGGGAGTGATGCAGAGGCAGAAGTCTTTGCGCCCCTTCGCAGCCTGCGCCAGCGTATCGGTCATGCTCGTATTGCGGTCGCGATATACGGGTATGCCGCCCAAGCGTCTGAACAGCGGACCCAGAGGCCAGAAGAACCACTCTTTCTTCATCAGAAAGTTGGTCGTACGACGCTCTGCCAGACCGAAGAGCTGACCGATGACAAAATCCCAGTTACTGGTGTGGGGAGCCAGACATATAATATATTTGGAGGGATGTTCGACAGTAATTATTGTCTTCCATCCCATCCTTTTATACAGTATCCAGCGTGCTAATTGCTGTAACATTGTCTCCTTATTGTAGCGCGTTGAGCTGGTCGACTATCTCAGCCACTTGCTTGTTGAACTCATCAATGATAAACTTATAGTACTTCTTCGGCTTGATGCCCGGTTCAGGGAAAGACACACGACGAGTGAAGTCAGAATGTATCTCCAGAATAGACGCGAAGATAGGGTCAATCACTTCCTTGTTTTTCTCAGGGCCGTAAAGAGAAGCTGCTACTCCTTCGGCGAAAAGAGCTGTGCATACATTGTGTATCGCACGCTTTAAGTCTCGTTTACTACTCATTGTTGTTGTAATATTTGAGCCAAAGATAATGCAAATCGCAGAGAAAACAAAATATTCGGTCACTTTTTTTCATTTTTCTGTCTTTATCGCCACCATTGCCGTCGTTGAGCCAGATTAAGAAAAAGACAGCCCGAGGTCATTTTCTTGCTCTTTTGCTTTAATATCTAATGGAAAATGAGTAACTTTGCAACGATTTTTGAGGACGCCATTCTTTTTGGCATTATCATAAGGACAACCGGGCGCCTCACAGAAATTGAATAAGGTAACTATTCTAACAAATAAACGTAAAATGAAAAAAAGTCTTTTGCAGAGAGAACGCGCTGCTTACCAGCCTAAACTGCCAAAAGGTCTTCAGGGTGCCGTTAAGGTACAGGAAGGCGAGCCTACCCAGAGCGTAGGCGATCAGGAAGAAATCAAGAAACTGTTCCCCAACACTTATGGCATGCCCCTCGTGGAGTTTGTTCCCGGCGATGAGGCAATGAGCCAGAAAATCAATGTAGGTGTAATCCTTTCTGGCGGCCAGGCTCCTGGCGGCCACAACGTCATCAGCGGTATCTTCGACGCTGTCAAGAAGCTCAACCCCGAGAACAAGCTCTACGGCTTCCTCATGGGTCCCGGCGGTCTCGTTGACCACAACTACAAGGAACTGACAGCCGAAATCATCGACGACTACCGCAATACCGGTGGCTTTGACATGATCGGTTCGGGCCGTACTAAGCTGGAGAAGGAAGACCAGTTTGAGAAGGGTCTCGAGATTATCCGCGAGCTCGGCATCAACGCCATCGTAATCATCGGTGGTGACGACTCCAACACCAACGCCTGCGTTCTGGCCGAATACTATGCCGCCAAGAACTACGGTGTACAGGTTATCGGTGCGCCCAAGACCATCGACGGCGACTTGAAGAACGACCAGATTGAGACTTCTTTCGGTTTCGATACCGCTACCAAGACTTACTCAGAGGTTATCGGCAACATTGAGCGTGATGCCAACTCTGCCCGTAAGTACTGGCACTTCATCAAGCTGATGGGACGCTCGGCTTCACACATCGCACTCGAGTGCGCACTGCAGACACAGCCCAATATCTGCCTCATCTCAGAGGAAATAGAGCAGAAGGACATGACCCTCAACCAGATTGTAGAAGGCATCGCCCAGTCTGTAGCCGACCGTGCTGCTGCTGGCAACAACTTCGGTGTTGTCCTCATCCCCGAGGGCCTCATCGAGTTCATCCCCTCTATCGGCCGTCTCATCGACGAGCTCAACGACCTGCTCGCTGCCCACGGTGAGGAGTACAAGAACCTCGAGGCCAATGAGCAGAAGAAGTATATCCTCGCCCATCTCTCTGCCGAGAATGCCGAGACCTTCAAGACACTGCCCGGCGACGTAGCCCGCCAGCTCTCACTCGACCGCGACCCCCACGGAAACGTACAGGTATCGCTCATCGAGACCGAGAAGCTCATCTCTGACATGGTAGCCGACAAGTTGGCTGAGTGGAAGAACGAGGGCAAGTTTGTTGGCAAGTTTGCAGCTATCCACCACTTCTTTGGTTATGAAGGACGCTGCGCTGCTCCATCAAACTTCGACGCAGACTATTGCTATGCACTCGGCGTAAGCGCCGTTCAGCTGATTGCCAACGGCAAGACTGGCTACATGGCCATCGTCAAGAACACTACCGCTCCCACCGATGAGTGGAAGGCAGGAGGTGTGCCAATCACCATGATGATGAACATGGAGCGCCGCAACGGCGAGATGAAGCCCGTAATCCGCAAGGCTCTCGTAGAGCTCGACGGTGCGCCCTTCAAGAAGTTCGCCGAGAAGCGCGACGAGTGGGCCAAGGAGACCTGCTATGTCTATCCCGGTCCTATCCAGTACTGGGGTCCCGCTTCAGTTTGCGACCGCACCACACGCACACTGTCGCTCGAACAGCTTGGTAAATAATTAGAATGATATTCATGCACCGGATTGTCCTGAAGCAGCCACTGCGCTGAACCAGGGATATCCGGTGCATTTTTTACATGGATAAGAGAAAGACTACCCGCAACATCACTCCCCCCAAGTCACACCACAGCAAGACCAAGCGTGGTGCCACTCGGTGTGGTGCCCATCGTTGGCATCACCGCATGCCGCGTTGGACATTCTGGGTTGGTGGTCTCGCGGTAACCGTTCTCTATTGTTGGGCTTTCTACTACTTCTTCGTCGGCCCTACTGGCTTCAGATGGCGTGCCCTCTATGGCGAGTCCAGATATCCTAAGGGTTTCGAGATACACGGCATCGACATATCCCACTACCAGGGCAACATAGACTGGGACAAGCTGCAAGGAGGCATGATTTCAGGCTGCCCGCTGAGATTTGTCATCATCAAGTCGACCGAGGGAGCCAGCCGCATGGACGAAAACTTCAAGAGTAACTTCCACAATGCACTCGAATATGGTTTTATTCGTGGTGCCTACCACTTCTGGAGCAACAAATCGTCGGCCCGCCAGCAGGCTTATTACTTTCTTGAGAAGGTTAAGCTCGAAGAGGGAGACCTTCCACCCGTGCTGGATATAGAGCACGCGCCCAAGGACAAGTCGATAGAGGAGTTCCAGCGCGACATACTCACGTGGCTGCATATCGTGGAAGACCGTTATCATGTCAAGCCCATCCTTTACACCTATTACAAGTTCAAGGAGAAGTATCTCAGCGCTCCTGTCTTTGACGACTATCCTTACTGGATAGCCCACTACTATGTGCCCAAGATAGAATACAAGGGTGCATGGAAATTCTGGCAACACACCGATGCAGGCCGTCTGCCTGGCATCAAGGGTCCAGTAGACTTCAATGTCTACAACGGTTCTTACTATGACCTCAAGAAACTCACAATAGGCAGTCACGAAGATACCTATTGATGAGCGCCATCCCCTATCCGCTTCCGGCGCATTACACCGCAGCGCCATCCCCACATCTTTATCATCTACATCCCTGCCGTCCGTGACCGTCATGGCCGCATGCCACTATGTCGGCGCCGTGACCATCACCAGCGGCGTCGAGGGTATCCCCATCAGCGTAGAGGGTATCCCCACCAGCGTAGAGGGCACCTTCAGCACATAGGAGGATAACGCCGACTCTGCCGCGACCATCTTCACGATGATTTCAAAGTTGGAATTTAGAAATTCCAAGTATGAAATGATGGTTGCAAGACTTGAATTACACGTTTCCCACCACGCATTGTGTTTAGAAAGCATCACGGCAGACTTTTGGCGATGCTGCTACGGGCTGACAGTGGTGGCACATATACCGACGACCGCCGCACAGAGACCAGTGGTCATCCGTGCGGCGGTCGTCTTATCGGTCGCTCTGCTGCCGGAACATCCGGTGCGGAGCATCTTAGTCTACTTGCAGAACATGAGGCACGCCCAGTCGCCATTGCTCTTCTGCGCGGTGAGCGTGAGACCCAAGGTGGCAGCCTTGTCGCAGAGCATGGCGGTATCGGAGGGATAAAATCCGCTCAATATGAGCGCCCCACCCTCCTTCATCACGCCGACAAAGGCGGGCATGTCTGCCAGGAGTATGTTGCGATTGATGTTGGCCAGAACCACATCGAACTTCTCGTTGAGCGTGGCTGTGACCGACGCGTCGCCCAGCAACACCCGCATATCCACACCATTGAGCTGCGCATTGTGGCGGCTGTTGTCCACACTCCATTCGTCGATGTCGTAGCCCACGCAGTGCGTGGCGCCACACTTGGCGGCGGCTATCGAGAGGATGCCGGTGCCACAGCCGCAGTCGAGCACACTCTTGCCCTCGAGCTGCATATCGAGCAGCGAGGCGATTATCATCTGCGTGGTCTCGTGGGTACCTGTGCCAAAAGCCTGACGTGCATCGATGCCTATCATCACGGCGCCGGCATCGTGCTGGGGCACCTCGCCCTTGGCATCGTAGACCACAACGCGGTGGTCGATGTCGATAGGCTCAAAGCCCTGCTCTTCCCACACAGCGTTCCAGTCCTGGTCTTCCACCTTATTAATATTATATACAATGCTTACTCCGTCGAGCGGAAAGGAAGCTATACCATCGTCAAGCAACTGGCGGTCGAAGAGCTGTTCCTGCACATAACCGTCAACGCCACGCTCGGTGTCTTCAAAGGATTCAAAACCCGCTTCGCCGGCCACGTCCATGAGCAGGTCGCGGGCAATCTGCATCATGTCGTCCATGCAAGCAATCTCGAAATGGGCTGCCAAATACTTCATATATATACTCCTATTGATTAAACTTTTATAATTGCGTTACAAATTTATAAATTAATAGGGAAAAACCTACCATCCTTTAGGGTTTTTCCTTAATTTTGCAGTGACAATGGTACTAATTTTGCAGTGTAAGATACTGAATAGCTATTAAAAGTAATAAGAGATATGAAACAATTGTATATTCTTGCAGTGCTTCTCTGTGCTCTACCGCTCTCGGCGATGGCACAGGATGACCTCTATTTCACCCCGAAGAAGAAGGCGCAGGCTTCGGCCGACACCGAGCCCGCATACTATGTGGGCAGCAACCGTGATGTGGATGAATATAACCGTCGTGGCAAATACTGGAGCCACTATCAGAAATTGGGCAATGACAGTCTGGGCAACGACATCATCCAGTTTCAGCAGGGCAATGGTGTCTATCCCGACTCGGCGTATGTAGACACTACCTTTGTGGCCAAATACCGCAACAACGCTGTCGACGACGACTTTGCCTACAGCCGCCGCATGAGCCGATGGGACGGCTACTACGACCCATGGCTCTACAGCTACCGCTATAGTTATGGATATTCGCCCTACTATTGGCGTTGGGCGTGGTATGACCCATGGTATGGCGACCCGTTCTACGACCCCTGGTATCCCAGATATTATGGCTACTATGGCTGGTACAATCCCTACTACTATGCAGGTTGGGGATGGCCAGGCTACTACCATGGCTGGGGATGGCCGGGCTACTGGGGCGGCGTCTATGTCACCCACAGTGGCAGCCGTGGCGGTTATGCCGGCTACCGCTCTTGGGGTGGGACGCAGCGTCAGGGTTCGGGCCGCAGCATGGCTTACGGACAGAACGGCACGCGCTCATTTGGCGGTCGCAACAGTCGTACCTACGACAACCGCACCTTCGGCAACCGCAACAACCCTACCCGCCAGGACAACTATAACTTCGGCGGGCGTCCCAGCACGCCCTCGATGCCCTCTGGCTCGTTTGGCGGCGGATTTGGAGGCTCGCGCGGTGGCGGCTTCGGCGGCGGACACACCGGTGGTGGTGGCGGCGGACGCTTTGGTGGCGGACACCGATAACACAAACCCCAACACACAGTTGAAAACTATAACAAACAGATAAGATTATGAACACCAAGAATTTGTTTTTTGCCCTGTTGGCTTCGATGACTGCCCTGACAGCCACCGCCCAGGAGACATATCAAGATACCAAGCTCATCGGCAACGACCTCAACGGTACCGCCCGCTACGTAGGTATGGGTGGCGCTATGGAGGCGCTGGGTGCCGACATCTCGACGATGACCAGCAACCCTGCCGGTACAGGCTTCTTCAGCCGTACCCAGGTGAGTGTCACCGGCGGACTGGTATGGCAGAACGGCGTGGAGAGCCACAGCGTGAGCGGCGGTCACAAGACCAATGCCAGCTTTGACCAGATAGGTATCGTGGCTCCGCTCAAGATTAACGGCAAGCCCTGCATCAACGTGGGCTTCAACTACCACAAAAGCCGCAACTTCGACCAGATACTTACTGCCAGCGGTGCGCTCTCTATGGCTTCACAGAACAAGCTCTCGGCCATCAAGTACGACAAGGTGGGCGAATGGGGTTGGAACGCCATTGATGCCAACTACAAGAAGATACTCGAGAAGACCGACGACCAGGGCAATAAATACATGGACTACTACAACGGCCAGGCTTTTGACTTCGGCCAGTACCAGCATGGTTACATCGGCGTCTACGACTTCAACATCAGTGGCGCTGTGAGCAACAGCTTCTACCTCGGAGTCACCGCGGGCTTACATGATGTGAACTATCGCTCCAGCAGTACCTACTTTGAGCAGTTGGAGCAGAACACCAACGGTGCCTCTGCCGAACGGCTGAAGATAGACGGTACTGGCGTCGATGTCAAGGTGGGTGCCATCTTCCTGCCCATTGACGGCTCGCCTTTCCGCGTGGGTCTGTACATCAACAGCCCTGTCTTCTATGACCTGAAACTGAGGGGCGACGCCGGCAGCGGCTTTGTACAGTACAGCGGAAACCTGTCGGATAACAACAGCAGCGCTTACATCCGCAACTACTGCACCTACGAGTACAAGATATATACTCCGTGGAAGTTTGGTGTGAGTCTGGGCCACACCGTGGGCAGCTACCTCGCCTTGGGTGCCACCTATGAGTATTCTGACTATGGCAGCATAGACAACCGCGTGATAGACGGCACATACTACGACCCATGGTACGGCGACGCCTATGACACCAGCAGCAGCGACGACGTGATGAACGCCCATACCGAGCGCACGCTCAAGGGTGTGCATACCCTCAAGTTGGGTGCCGAGTTCAAGCCACTGCCTACACTGGCTCTGCGCGCAGGCTACAACTGGGTTTCTGCCGTCTTCGACGAGAACGGCTTCCGCGACGGTTCGCTCGAGTCTCCCGGTTCGGGCTACGCTACCTCTACCGACTACACCAACTGGAAAGCCACCAACCGCTTCACCCTGGGTCTGGGTTTCCAAGCCAGCAAGAACATCAACCTCGACCTGGCTTACCAATACAGCCATACCAATGGCGACTTCTACCCCTTCATGAGCTACTACGGTGACACCAACCCCGAAAACAACTGCATCGTAAGAGCCACCAAGGTGAGCCACGACCGCAACCAGGTGATGGCAACGCTGAGCTACCGCTTCTAAGCTGTCGGTCACGAAAACCAGCCAATCCGCCACGACAAGGGCATCTGTCTCTGTCATGGCGGATTTGTCGTTTGTGCCCGACAGAGACGCAATCGACACGCCCATAGCGCCACAGTATGGTGCTGAAGAGGGAAAAGTGAAGGAAGATAAAGGCTTTTTTACAATTTGTTCCTTGATTATTTTGATATCCTCGACAATCATCGTATTTTTGTAGTAGAAAACAGAGGAACAAAACCAAATAATGAAAAAACTACTGATTGTAATGGTGGCAGCCCTATGGCTGCTCGCTCCTACCAGCATGTATGCCGACGGGGGCAAACGTGAGTTCAGAGGCGCTTGGATGCAGTTTGTCAACGGTATGTATCTGGGTAAATCGACAGCAGAAATACAGCAGATGCTCACCCATCAGCTCGATGAGCTGGAAAAGGATGGCGCCAACGCCATCATCTTCCAGGTGCGCGGCGAATGTGACGCCCTCTACGAGAGTAAGATTGAGCCGTGGAGCCGTTACCTCACCGGAGTGCAGGGCAAGGCACCATCTCCCTACTGGGACCCAATGGCATGGATGATACAGCAGTGTCACCGCCGCGGAATGGAGTTTCATGCGTGGATAAACCCCTATCGCGCCCGCATGAAGAGCCCTACCCGTCTGGCCGACAACCACATCCTCAAGACTCACCCTGAGCGTGCGTTCGAGTATGGCGGTCTCTATGTGCTCAACCCGGGACTCAAGGAGAACCGCGACTATATCCTCTCGGTGGTCGACGACATCGTGAGCCGCTATGACATCGACGGCATACACATCGACGACTATTTCTACCCCTACCCCGAAGGCGGTCGCCCCATCCCCGATGACCGTGAGTATGCCCTATATAATAATGGTATAGCTGACCGTGGCGACTGGCGCCGCTACAATGTCAATCTCTTTGTCAAGGAGATGGGCGAGCACGTGCACAAGCTCAAGCCTTGGGTCAAGTTTGGCGTGTCGCCCTTTGGTATCTACCGCAACAAGAAGAGTTCGCCCATAGGTAGCGACACCAACGGTCTGCAGAACTACGACCAACTCTATGCCGACGTGCTGCTGTGGGTCAACAACGGATGGATAGACTACTGCGTGCCACAGCTCTATTGGCACATCGGTCATCCATTGGCAGACTATGAAAAGCTCATCAAATGGTGGGCTAAACACATGGCCAACCGTCCGCTCTACATCGGCGAGAGCATCGAGAACACCGTGCAGAACAGCGACCCTGCCAACCCCAACACCCATCAGATGGCTGCCAAGTTCAGTCTGCACCGCCAGTTGCGCAACGTGAGCGGCACCGTGCTCTGGTATGCCAAGGTGGCTGCCGAAGACATGGGCAGCTACGGCACCATGCTGCGCAACGTATACTGGAAGTCAAAGGCTCTGCCTCCATATATGCCTTTCCTGGACAACAAGGCACCCAAGAAGCCAGCCAAGATGGGTGACGCGTGGACAGAAGACGGACTGATGCTCTACTGGTCGGCCCCCAAAGCGAAGAAATGGGGCGACGAGGCGCGCCGCTATGTCATTTACCGCTTCGCCAAGGGCGAGAAAGTAAACCTTGCAGACGCTTCCAAAATCGTAGAGATAACCTATGACACCTATTACCGGCTGCCCTACGACGGCGGTACAAAGAAATATAAATATGTGGTGACTGCCCTCGACCGCGTAGGCAATGAGAGCAAGGGCGCCAAGCGCAAGGTGAAGTTGTAAACAGCATCCCCAAGATAACAGAAAATCCGCATAGTGAGTCTATGCGGATTTTTTGTTATGCCGAAGGGGTCGCCATCGGTCGGATGACTGTCACGGGCTTAGCCTTTCAGCCAGTTGCTGACGATAGTGGCGCCTTGGGGCGTGAGCACACTCTCTGGATGGAACTGGATGCCATGGACGTCGTAGTCGCGATGGCGTAGTGCCATGACAAAGCCCTCATCGCTCTCGGCAGTGACCTCCAGACAGGCAGGCAGAGACGACCTCTCGACCACCCAAGAGTGGTAACGGCCCATGGTAATGCGCGGAGGAAGGTCGCGGAAGATGTAGTCGCGCTGCAGATTGGTACCCTCGGTCGCCACGCCGTGAAAGACCTCGGCAAGATTGGTAAGCCAGGCGCCAAAGACCTCGCCGATGGCCTGATGGCCAAGGCACACGCCGAGGATAGGTTTGGTGGCGGCGTAGGTGCGGATGACATCGAGCAGCAGCCCAGCCTCTGACGGGATGCCTGGACCGGGCGAAAGCAAGAGCTTGTCATGGTCGGCAAGGTCGGGCAAGTCAAACTGGTCGTTGCGGAAGACGGTGACCTGTGCGCCAAGACTACGCACGAGGTGAACGAGATTATAGGTGAAGGAGTCGTAATTGTCTATCACAGCCACCGACACCTGCGGGGTGTGGCTATTGTCTGTCTGTTTCATCATGATTCAGCCTCTTTGATGGCACGCGTGAGCGCACCGAGTTTGTTATTACATTCCTGGAGCTCGTATTCATCATTGCTCTTTGCCACGACGCCACTGCCAGCCTGGAACCAGAGCTCTCCATTGCGACTGACGAAGGTGCGGATGACGATGGCTTGATTGAGGTCGCCGTCGAGACCGATGAAGCCGATGCAGCCACCATAGGCACCACGATTGTGGGGCTCGAGCTCGCTGATAATCTGCATCGCTCTCACCTTTGGAGCCCCCGACAGCGTGCCGGCAGGGAAGGTGTCGAAGAAGGCACGTATCTTGGCGCCCGGGGAGTGGGGCTGCAGAAGTCTGCCGCTGACCCGGCTCACCAGGTGGATGACATGGCTGTAGAACTGCATATCCTTGAAGAAATCGACCTTGACATCCTGACAGTTGCGGCTGAGGTCGTTGCGCGCCAAGTCGACCAGCATCACGTGCTCGGAATTCTCCTTGGCATCGTTACGCAAGAACTCGGCATGCCGACGATCCTCTGCAGGGTCGCCGGTACGACGGGTGGTGCCGGCAATGGGGTCGATATAGGCGTGATCGCCATCAATGCGGCAGTGGGTCTCAGGACTGGAACCGAAAATGCGGTAACCGCCGAAGTCGAAATAGAAGAGATAGGGCGAGGGATTGATGCTGCGCAGTGCACGGTAAAGGCGGAAGTCGTCGCCGCTATAACGCTGGCAGAAACGACGAGAGACCACAATCTGGAAGACATCGCCACGCAGACAGTGGGCTACACAGCGACGGATATTGGCACGATGGGCTTCGTCGGAGAGAGTACTGAAGACGGGTCCTTCGGTGTGGAAATCGTAGCACTGGCCAGGGCGGCGCAACTGCTGCTCTATGTCGGTGAGCACCTTACCGCCAGCAGCCACAGAGTCGCCTTCGTGAACGAGGGTAACCAGTCGGATGCGGTTGGAATAATGGTCAAAGACTATCAGGTCGCGATACATGACATAGAGCATATCGGGGGCGTCGTTGGCGGGCTGTGTGTCGTCGACCACATCGATATTCTCAAAGTAGCGCACGGCATTGAAAGAGGTGAAGCCATAGACGCCGCAATACTCCCTACCCTCGCCTTCGACATGGAAGGCTGCGAGGAAATCACCCAGCGCCTGGGCCACCTGCTCTTTGGCTACGCCCTTGCGGTCGAGGTCGAGGGGCTGGCGGAGAACAGTACCGTCGGGCAAGGAGGTGATGGCGACGCCATGGGACACTGCAAACGATGCCATAGGATGGATAGCTATAAACGAGCGGGCTGTATCGTGGCTGTGGTAATCGCTGCTCTCCATGAGTGCAGACTGTGGATAGAGTCCGCGCAGACTCAGGTAAACACCCACGGGAGTATAGAGGTCGGCAAGAATGGTGCTCGACACGGTCTGGTAATTATAAGTATGACTCATAATGACTGTTCGGATAATGGGTTAGAAATCTCCGTACTCGCCTGCCATATCCTTATGGGCGAGATATGTTTCTACATCTTTGTCGCCACGACCCGAGACGGTGAGAACGACCACATCCTCGGGACGAAAGCGGAGATGACTGAGCGCAGCCACGGCATGGGCGCTCTCGATGGCAGGGATGATGCCCTCGGTACGGGTAAGTTCGTAGCCGGCGCGGATAGCTTCGTCGTCGTTGATGGCTATCACCTGCTCGCGGCCACGCTCGGCAAGGTCGGCGTGCATGGGTCCGATGCCAGGATAGTCGAGTCCGGCGCTGATGGTGAACGCCTCCTTAATCTGGCCGTCGTCGGTCTGCATCACGAGCGTACGGGCACCGTGGATAATACCCTCGGTACCAGCCTGGATGGTGGCGGCGGTGTAATCGGTGTCTACCCCATGACCACCGGCTTCGGCGAGGACAATGCTCACACGCTCGTCGTCGATGTAGTGATAGATGGTGCCGGCGGCGTTGCTGCCTCCACCCACACAGGCAATGAGGAAGTCGGGATAGTCACGCCCCGTCTTCTCCTGGAGCTGCCACTTGATTTCTTCGGAGATGACGCTCTGCATCTTGGCGACGATATCGGGATAAGGATGAGGTCCCATTGTCGACCCGACGAGGTAATAGGTGTCGCGCGGATGGCTGCACCAGTCGCGGATGGCCTCGCTGCAGGCGTCACTGAGGGTCATGTTGCCGGTGGTGACGGGATGCACCGTGGCACCGAGCATACGCATACGCTCCACGTTGGTATGCTGGCGCTCCACATCGGTCTTGCCCATGAAGATTTCACACTGCATACCCATCAGCGCACACACCGTGGCTGTGGCGACGCCATGCTGGCCGGCACCGGTTTCGGCGATGATGCGCGTCTTGCCCATGTGGCGGGCAAGGAGTATCTGACCGATGGTGTTGTTGATTTTGTGAGCTCCGGTATGGTTGAGGTCTTCGCGCTTGAGGTAAAGGCGGCAACCATAGCGGCGACTCATACGGTCGGCATAATAGAGGGGAGAAGGACGCCCCACATAGTCGCGCAGCAGTTGATGGTACTCGCGCTTGAATTCATCGCTGCCGAGGATGTCGAGATAAGCATCCTGCAGGTCGTGCACACACTTGTATAATATTTCGGGAACATAGGCTCCGCCGTAACGACCGAAAAATCCGTTTTTGTCTACTGTGTATTTCATTGGGCTAATGCTTCATTAAGTTTGTCTATGGCCTTGTCGGCATCGCGTGTCTCGTTGAGCAGAGTGACAAACTTGCTACCGATAATGGTTCCGGCGGCGTAGGCTTGGGCACTCTCCAGCGTCTGCCGGTTGGATATTCCAAATCCTATCATGCGCGGATTGTGCAGTTGCATGGCATCTATGCGGCGGAAGTAGTCGACCTTGGCGTCGCCAAAACTCTGTTGGGCGCCGGTGATGCCTGCGCTCGACACCATATAGATGAACCCGTCGGTGTGGCGGTCGATGAGGCGTATACGCTCGGCCGATGTCTCGGGCGTAATCATCATGATGACGCGCACATCGTAACGGTCGGCGATGGGTTTGACCACATTGAGATAATCATCAAACGGCAGGTCGGGAATTATGCACCCCGACACGCCCGTAGCCACGCAGCGCTGGAAGAAGGCTTCATATCCATAGTGCATCACCACGTTGAGATAGCCCATCAGTACCAAAGGGATGCGAACCTGGTCCTTGATGCTGTCTATCTGGCTGAATATCTTGTCGAGCGTAATGCCATTGCGCAGAGCCACGGTGCCTGCCGCCTGAATGACGGGACCGTCGGCAAGCGGGTCGCTGAAGGGGATGCCCACCTCGACCATATCGATGCCACGGCGCTGCAGCGTGAGCAGCACCTGGGGCACCATGTCGACCGTAGGGGCACCCGCGCAGAAGTAGAGCGAGTGGAGTTTACGGTCTGTGTTATCCTGAAACAATCTGTTTATCTTATTCATTTCGTATAGCGTTGATAAAGTTGCGGAGCAAGTGGATGTCCTTGATGCCGGGCTGGGTTTCAAACCTGCTGTTGAGGTCGATGCCGACAAACTGGGGATGGTGGAAGGCGCGTACCCTGTCTACATCGTCGGGCCCGATGCCGCCACCGAGCAGGAAGGGGATGTCGCCGTCGTAGCGGTCGAGCAGCGTCCAGTCGAAGCGGTTGCCGCTGCCTCCTACGCTGTCGCTGCGCGTGTCGAAGAGCAGCATGTCAACCGCGCCGTCATACTCGCGCCAGCGGTCTATGTCACGGGCGTCGGCCACGGGGATGGCCTTGATGATGCGCAGTCCCGGACGGATGTCGGGGTCGATGGTGCGCCGCAGGTTGTCACAGGTGATGCGCGACTCGTCGCCATGCAACTGCACATAGTCGAGGCCGTAGTTGTAGACACGGGTCACGATGTTCTGGGGCATATCGTCGACGAATACACCCACACGGGGCACGTGGGCAGGCTTCTGCATGGGAGCCGCGCCATCGTCGAGGTGGCGTTGCAGCTGGTCGAGCCGCTCACGGCTGTAGTCGGGCATGCTTCCGGCGCGAGAGCGCACCATCTGCACGTAGCGTGGAGACTGGGGATAGAACACCATGCCTATCATGTCGGCACCCAAGTGCTCGACGGCTGTGATATTCTCGGCATCGGTCATGCCGCATACTTTGATAATCATAGTCTGTATAGTTTTAATGGTTGTTGTTGCTGAGGTTGTTCAATTGGCCGACCATACGGGCGAGGGCGTCGCCAGGACTGGGCTCGCGCATAAAGGTCTCGCCGATGAGGAAGCCGCGGTAGCCCGACTCGCGCAGACGCGCAATGACATCGGGCGAAGAGATGCCGCTCTCACTCACCTTGCAGGCATCATGGGGCAGACGCTCTGCCAGATGGAAGCTGGTGTCGACATCGGTGGTGAAGGTGCCGAGGTGGCGGTTGTTGATGCCATACATGTCGGGCTCGAGGGCAGCATAGTCGAGTTCGCTCTCGGCGTGCATCTCGAGCAGCACCTCCAGACCCAGCTGGTGGGCAAGCGACATCAGGCGGCGGCACTCATCGATGGTCAGCACCGAGGCGATGAGCAGCACAGCCGACGCGCCACAATAGCGGGCCTGGAAGAGCTGGTACTCGTCGACCACGAAGTTCTTGTAGAGTATGGGGAGGCTGACGCCCATGAAGCGCGCCTGCTGGATATGCTCGTCGTAGCCGCCAAAGTAGCTGCGGTCGGTAAGGATGCTGACGGCCGAAGCACCACCCTGCTCATAGGCAGGCACCACCTCGCTCACGCGGGCGTCGCGGTGTATCCAGCCACGCGAGGGCGAACGGCGCTTGAACTCGGCGATGATGCCGGTAGTCGACTCCATGAGCGCCCGACGCATCGAGGGCACGGTGATGTGGAGCATCTTCTCGGTCAGCGTGGCCAGCGTGGTGATGGGCAGCAACTGGTGGAACTGCGCTATCTCCTCGCGCTTGTTGGCGACTATCTCTTCCAGTATATCTCTCATGTCGACTATGAATTGATGGTTACAAAACGACGGAAGGCATTGAGGGCAGCACCGCTGTCGATACTCTCACGGGCAATCTCGATACACTCGTCGATAGACTTCAGCCCGCGCTCCATGACCTGGATGCCAAAGGCGGCGTTGGCGACCACGATGTTCTTCTGGGCGGGCAGACAGGTATTGTTGAGCACGCTGTCGAAGATGGCGGCAGCCTCTTCCTCGGTGGCTCCGGCCTGAAGCTCTTCGGGCAGAGCCACCTGCATGCCCAGGTCGGCAGGCGAGAAGACACGCTCATACTGGTTGGTCGACACCTTGAAGTCGCCGGTGAGCGAGATTTCGTCGTAGCCGTCGATACTGTTGATGATGCCATAGTCGATGCCCAAGCGCTGATAGACCTGGGCGTAGAGGCGCATCTGGTCGAGGTTGGCTACGCCCAGCAGTTGGGCCTTGGGGTGAGAGGGGTTGACCAGCGGCCCCAACAGGTTGAAGACGGTAGGAAACTGGAGCGCCTTGCGGATGGGGGCCACGTGCTTCATGACCTTGGCGAAGAGCTGGGCATGGAGATAGACGATGCCTGCCTCGTGGAGCGAACGGTTGAGGGTGTCGAGGTCGCTGGTAAAGCGCACACCGTGAAGGGCTATCACGTTGGAGGCTCCGCTCACACTGGTGGCGGCATAATTGCCATGCTTGGCGACCTTGTAGCCGGCGCCGGCGATGACGAAGCATGCCGTGGTAGAGATGTTGAATGTATTCTTGCGGTCGCCGCCAGTGCCCACTACGTCGATATAGCGGTCGCAGTCCAACGGGGCCTGCACGCCGGTCTCCAATATGCCGTCGCGGAAGCCCAACAGCTCGTCAACGGTCACTCCGCGCATCTGAATGGCGGTAAGGAGGGCCGTAATCTGCTCGGCGGGATAGGCGTCGCGGGTGATGCCTGTCAGGATGTCCTTGGTCTCTTCGCGGCTGAGCCGTTCCTGGCGGAGCACACGCGTCAAATAATCTTTCATCTCCATAGTCTTGTCTTTTATAGTGTTGGTTCTAAATTTCGGGGTTACGAAAAAAGGCCTGTCGTAAGTTACGGCAGGCCTTTCTCTTATATCTACGGGATATCTATACGGCTGAGCGACTCACGACTTTATCAATCTTGAGTTACGCCACCACCATGCTATAGATACCATATTCTTCATTGTCTTTACTATTTACGCTGCAAATATAACGATAATCTACGAGCCTGCAAACTTTTTGAAAGAAAAATTTGTGATTTACCGCAATTTTATTACAGAGGCCCTCAGCCGACCTCTTATACCTATTATAATATACGCGCGCGTGGCTGTATCGGTGGCGGTCATCTCCAGACCGACCGTGGCCCTACAGGTGACAGTTTTGAGCAAAAGAAAATGTCACGCGGATGTAATAAAGACCGAAAAGATGCGTTATACAAATATAAAGACTATTAGAAATGCCTATGAACTATTTTACTCCTAACGAGGTGAAGCCCTCGGAAAAAACTTTGCAACTTATCAGACAGATAGCCCGGCTCTGCCAGCGCGCCCACATGAAAGATGGGAAATATAATGTGTGTATGAACTGATTAAACCTTGATGATAGAATAAGATGAACAAAGAGATACTGATATCACCCTCATTGCTGTCGGCCGACTTTACACAGCTGGGCGAAGATTCGGAGATGATAAACCGCAGCGCAGCCGACTGGCTGCACATGGATGTGATGGACGGCGTGTTTGTGCCCAACATCTCATTTGGACTGCCCGTTATCAAGGCAGTACACACGGTATGCCAGAAGCCGCTGGATGTACACATGATGACCGTGCATCCCGAGAACTATATACGCCAGGTCGCCGATGCCGGCGGAGCGCTGATGACCGTACACGCCGAGGCCTGCACCCATCTGCACCGCACCATCCAGGAGATACACAGCGCCGGCATGAAAGCCGGAGTGGCTCTCAACCCCGCCACGCCGCTGGCTATGGTCGAGGAGGTGCTCTCCGATGTAGACCTGGTGCTGATTATGAGCGTCAACCCGGGCTTCTCGGGCCAGTCGTTTATCACCAGCTCGACCGACAAGGTAAGGAGACTGAGACAGATGATAGACCGGCTGGAACACAGACCGCTGATAGAGGTAGACGGTGGCGTAAACGGAAAAACGGCACCGATGCTCGTCGCAGCCGGTGCCGATGTATTGGTAAGTGGCAGCTATGTCTTCGGTGCAGAAGACCCCGAGGCTACCATACGGAGTCTGAAGTCAAGAGACTGAACGCCCGCTGGACGGTCAGTCCAACTGTAGAGTGATGCCGTTGGACTTGGCCATGCGCCGCAGGTTGAGCACGGCGTAACGCATACGACCAAGAGCGGTATTGATGCTTACGCTGGTAGCCTCGGCGATTTCCTTGAACGACATTTCCTGAAAGAACCGCATGAAGATAACCTCTCGCTGCGACGGCGGCAGGAGGTTCATCATGCGCCGAACGTCGCTATACACCTGCTCGTTGACATAGCGGCTCTCCACATTGGGCACTATCACATGGCGCCCGTCAATCTGAGAAAGGTCCTCATTGTCGACCGTGCTCACCACACTCTCTATGCGCTGGTCGCGATAATAGTCCATGATGACATTGTGGGCTATGCGCATAATCCATGCGGAGAACTTGCCGCAGGAGGTATACTGGCCCGACTGGAGACGCATAATGACTTTGACAAACGTGTCTTGAAACACATCTTCTGCCATCTCGCTGTCGTGGACAACGAACAATATGTAGGAATAAAGCCTCTGCTGATTGCGTGAGAGCAATAAATCGAAGGCATTATTATCACCTTTTATGTATGCTATGGCCAACTCTTCATCGGTCATCTTGCTATATACATCCATTATTTCTTTCTTTACTATTGGAGTAAATGTAGGCGATAGGCTTGCGATTTATTGTGTAAATACTGTTAATAATTGCTGCAAAGATAGTATTTTTCTTTATAAATGACAAATTTTAAGTAAGAAAAGTGCTGATTTGCTTCCCTGATATTGCAAAAGAGGTTGGTGCAGGATGCGACCAACCTCGGGGTGATTTCAAAATAAATGGTTGAAATCAAAATAATAATGGCAAAAATAGGATATATATTTGACTTCCCCAAATGTTTTAACAGAAATCTTTCAAATTATTTGTTATTTAGTCGCAAACCATCTATACGACTTGCGCGACTATCTGTAGTACACCCGCCAGCAACTCTGCCGGCACGTATCAAAAGGCACGAACACTCGTATCAATTGTTACGAGCGCTCGTAACATAAGGTACGTACGCTCGTAACATACGATACGAACCAGCAGAGTGTATCAGGGCATGACTAAAGATGGTATAAATCAAGGACAAACGTAATTATCACAATCTCTGCCGATAACATGAAAATGGCAAGACTTGGCTTTTACTGGTTTGCTTTACATCAATATCATCCGCTTACTGGTTGGCTTCACAGTACTCCAACCCTTTACCATTCTGCTTTACATTGCCTCTACCCTATTGATGACTGTTCCTACCTTTTTACTGGCAAGTTTCACCACCAAGTCTCCCGCGGCATTAGCGAAGAAACAAGGCGTGGCAAGGGATATACAAAAAACGCACCCTGATGTGTCTGGCATAGAGGGAACGATGGTTCGCGCTCTGTGGCAGACGCACAAGGTGCGTCACACTTAACTTATGAGGGTACCCGTTGGTCCTCTATTGCCGCTATCTGCGGTCGAGGGTCTTGGCTTGGTTTACTTTTCTGCCTTAGGCTTCTCTTCCTTGGCCTTCACAGCCTTGGGCTTGGCGGCAGCCTTAGGTTTGGCAGCAGCTTTGGCCTTGGGAGCAGCCTTCTTGGCGGTCTTGGCCTCAACCTGCTCACGCAGCTTCTCGCTGGCAGCCTCAATCTTTTCAATCTTTGCCTGCAGACGTACTATCTCCTTATCCTTGAGCTCTATCTCGTCGCCCTGGTTGCGAATAGTGGTAAGCAGCGACTCGAGTTCCTCATTGTCGATGTCCTCAGGATAAAGGTTGTTGACACGGTTGATGAAGTCGCCGAGGATGTTCATATAGTTGGTGAACGCATCGAAGGCGCTGGCATAGATACCTCTATCCACTGCCACTCCCGAAGGTTTGGTGGAGATGAAGTAGAAGTTATTGGTAGCCTGCAGATAGTCCCAGTCCTGGTTGATACGTGGGTCGTTGGCGATGCGCACGCGGTCGGCTACGCTGTAGAGCTTGTTGAAAGCCTCGCGCTGCATGGGGTTACCCAGCCAGCAAGACACATCGCGCTCCTCGTCCATCCAAGAGAGAGTATCAGGAACATCGAGCTGGCCCACAGACTTCATCTTGGCGCACACCTCTGAAGGAGTGGAGAAGGTGATGCCCTGTGCCTTGGCGCAGGCGGGCAATGCCTTGAAGAACTCGAGGATGTTGCTCGACAGAGGCTGGGCCACGCCGATGGCAGAGAGGTTCATGAAGATGCCATAGAACTGCTCTTCCTCGGGACACTCGGCTATCTTGCGGATATAGTTGTCGGCGAAGAGTGGGTAGCCCTCCCAGTCGCTGTTGTTGAAACGCAGAGAGATGTCGTCGCTAAGGTTGACGTCGCGCAAGAGCAACTTGAGCTTGGGGTTGAGGGCACAGTGGTAGATGTAGTGGGGAGATTTCCATCCCAACACATGCTTGGCACCCTCGGTGAGCATGCCCTTGAAGCCCATGTTGGCTGCCTGCATACCGATGTCATCGCTATAGATGAGGCCGGAATTGCGCAGCACCTTGGGAGACTGGTTGAAGTACTCCTTGATTTTCTCCACCTGCTTCTTGACATCGGTGATGAAGCTCTCCTCATTGGCCAGTGATGAGAGGCCATGAGAATAAGGCTCGGCGAGGAACTCCACGCAGCCGGTGTCATTGAGCTCCTGCAGCTTGGCCAGCACCTGGGGCGCGTGCATCTCCAGCTGCTCGATACCTACGCCCGAGAGCGAGAAGGCTACCTTGAAGGCCTTGCCATGCTCCTTAATCATTTCGCCAAGGGCATTGAGGGCGGGCATGTAGCTACGCTCGGCGATATCGGTGATATCGCGCTCGTTCTCGTAGTCATCATAGTAATAATGGTCGGTACCGATATCAAAGAAGCGGTATCTCTTAAGATGCGTAATCTGATGTATTTCGAAATATAAACAAATTGTCTTCATAATCGTTGTTTGTTAGTTGTTAGTTATTGCCATTGAGCGTGCGCTCATATAGTTCTCGTATCCATGCGCCTACCTTCTCCCAAGTAATCTGGTCGACCTCGTTCTTGCCTTCGGTCTGCAGATAATGGAAGATGCTCTCGTTGTGGCAGATGGAGTAGATGGCGTCGGCCATGGCGTGGATGTCCCAGTAGTCTACCTTGATACAGTTGTTGAGTATCTCGGCACAACCGCTCTGCTTACTGATGATAGAAGGAGTGCCACACTGCATCGCCTCGAGCGGAGAGATACCGAAAGGCTCGCTCACTGAAGGCATCACGTAGACATCAGAGTCCTTGAGACACTCATAGACCTGCTTGCCGCGCATGAAGCCAGGGAAGTGGAAACGGTCGGCAATGCCGCGCTCGGCGGCGAGGTAAATCATCTGGTCCATCATATCGCCCGAACCGGCCATGCAGAAACGCACGTTGCGGGTGCGGTGGAGCACGAGGTTGGCGGCTTCAACAAAATACTCAGGTCCCTTCTGCATGGTGATGCGGCCAAGGAATGTCACTACCTTCTCCTTTCCGGTGTGGTCGGGACGAGGAATATCGGCCAGCTCCTGACGCAGGGGATACACAGCGTTGTGCACGGTGAAGCACTTGCGGGGGTCCTGATGATACTGGTTGATGACGGTCTGGCGGGTAAGCTCAGATACGCACATGATGCAGTCGGCGTTGTCCATACCGTCTTTCTCTATCGAGAAGACTGTAGGGTTGACCTTGCCACGGCTACGGTCAAAGTCGGTGGCATGGACATGGATGCACAGTGGCTTGCCCGAAACCTTCTTGGCATGGATGCCGGCGGGATAGGTAAGCCAGTCGTGGGCATGGATGATGTCGTAATCGAACGTGCGGGCAACGACTCCAGCGATAATCGAATAGTTATTGATTTCCTGATGGAGATTGGAGGGATATCCACCGGCAAACTCCATCGCACCGAGGTCATTGACGTGCATATAATTGAAATCAGAATAGATGTGGTCGCGCAGGCGGAAGTAGAGGTCGGGGTCCATAATGTTACCCACCTTGTTCTTCACATAGTCGTAATCGACATCGCGCCAGGCGATAGGCACACAGTTCATCGCCACGATATTGGCGGCGCTGCGGTCTTCATCGCCCCAGGGTTTGGGCAGACAGAGTATCGTCTCTATATCACCCTGGGCATGCAGACCTTGAGATATACCATAGTTGGCGGTAGCCAGTCCACCATATACATGAGGAGGATACTCCCAACCAAACATTAAAACTTTCATTTGCGGTCCTCCTATTATTTATATGAATACTTTTCCAGCAACTCCATTGCCCTGAGAATCTCTGCCACGTTCATGGCAAACGAGATAGCGCCTCTGCCCTGGAATGGCGGGTTGCCATCGAAGAGCTCGGGGATAGTACCGATGCAATGGTTGGACATTTCGTCTTCGTAGCCCACCATCTGGCGCTCGATGAAGCTCAGACGGGTGCGCCTGTAGAGGCGCAGACAAGCCTCCATATAGAAGCCGCCGAGCCAAGGCCATGCCGTACCCTGGTGGTAAGCATAGTCGCGCTGTGACTGAGGACCTACATACATGGGGTTGTAGCCACCACTCTTGGGCGAAAGCGTACGCAGACCCTTGGGCGTGAGCAGTTCACGGGTACAGATGTCAAGTACGCTCTTCTTCTGCTCCTGATTGAGGGGCGAATAGTCAAAAGCTACGGGGAAAATCATGTTAGGACGCACACTCCAATCGACCATATAGCCATCAACATAGTCGTAGAGATAGCCATACTCATTGAGGAATGTATCGAGGAATGCCTGCTTGGCATTGGCTGCAACAGCCTGGAGGTGTTCGCGCACGGCATTGCCCTCATCGAGAAGAGAGGCACCGAAGAGCAGCGCATTGTACCACAGGGCGTTGAACTCGACGATGTAGCCTGTACGGGGAACAACGAGACGGCCGTTGGCCACGGAGTTCATCCAGGTGATGGCCTCGCCATGCGAACTCTGCGCATAGAGCAAGCCGTTGTCGTGGAGCTTGAGGTTAGGATGGCCGTCGCTCTCGATATACTTGAGGATATCGATGACAAGGGCGCCATACTTCTTGGCACACTTCTCGCGGCCACACTCCTTGGCGTACTGCTGGATAGCCCAGATAGCCCAGAGGGGCACATCGGGCTGCTCAATCTCATAGATATGCTTGGTGATGGGCTTGCCTTCCATAAACTCGCGCAGCGCCACCTCGGCAGTCTTCATCACCAGGTCGAAGTACTCGTCTTCCTCGATGGAGAGAGTGAGACCGGGCAGTGCTATGAACGTATCGCGGGCGCGGCTCTTGAACCAAGGATAGCCGGCCAGGATATATCGGTCGTCGTTCTTCTCATGGATATGGAACTGGTGGGCGGCATTGACGAGACAGTGGAAGAAGTTGTCGCGTGGGGTGCGCTCTTCGACTTCGGCATCGAACAACCGCTTCAGACCGGAGGTCTTGCTCTGCGATGTGGAAGCGGCAAAGACGATGCTCTCGCCCTTCTTGATGTTCATCTCGAAATATCCGGGCACGTAGAGGTCCTCATTGGAAGCGTAGCCACGCTCCTGCTCCTTGGGATATTCGACTCCGCGGTACCAGTCGGGAACGAAGTGAAACTCGTTCTTCTTGGAGAACTGCATATAGAGGTCGGGGTAGCCGGCATACATACAGGTCTTGATGCCATTGTCTACCTGAAAATACTCGCGCGAAGCCACCGAATTCTCATGGGTAAACTGGCGCACACTGCGGAAAGCCAGGAACGGACGGAAACGCAGCGTGGTGGCAGAGTGGGCATCTACCAGCGTGTAGCGGATAAGGATGCGGTCCTCATAATGCTGGAACACCACTTCGCGCTTAAGGATTACGCCACCGACGCGATACAGCGTGGTGGGTACTTTGTCACAATCAAACTCACGAATATACTTATGACCCTTGGGACTGAAGTTGTTGCCCTGATACTTATGGAGGCCCAGGTTGAACTCGGCTCCATGCTGTATCACTGTCACGTCGAGCGACGAAAGCAGTACATGGTTCTCGTCGTCGAGCTCGGGAACGGGCACGACAAGCAGTCCATGATACTTGCGAGTGTTACACTCTACCACGGTGGAACACGAGTAGGCTCCCGAGCGGTTGGTGCGTAGCAACTCCTTTGGCAACGACTCTTCGAGGTTAGTCATAAGAGTTTTCTCAAACTTAAGATAACTCATAAACTTATGTCAAGATTTAATTAATAGTTGTTCGTTTTTAGAAGCAAGCGACGAGCGCTCGCTTATGCTCATTCAAAAATACTACATTCCATGCAGATAAGCAAATTTTTCATAAACTATTTGCAAAAAAACAATAAATTCGGCAGTATTATAGATAACCGCCCGAGAGTTGATGTCATTTCCGCCGATGAAATATACCAACAAAGGCATGCCACCTATTATATATAGGGCATGCCTTTGCGTTATTCTGAGTGTGGGAGTTATCGCCTACTCGGGGATGAGAAAGTTGATGACCTCCTGCTCTACCCTCACCTTGAGGGGAGCCATGGGACTGTTCATCAGACGGCCATCGACGCTAACCAGCGACTGGGATATCTCGTCGAAAGTTACCTCGCGCGTGCGGTAGGGATGAACGCTGCGCGAGTTGAGGAACTTGCCGCGCAGGAAGAGATACCATCCCTCAAAGAGTTGGGTAATCTCGGGATGATAGACCACCGACACATCGAGCAGGCCATTGTAGGGCACGGCGTTGGGAGTCTGTCCGTAGCCAAGGGCATTGCCCACACACACCGTCATCACCTTGCGTTCTATCTTGTCATCATTGATACGCAGACGCATCTTGTACTCCAGACGCTGGAATATCATGAGGATAAAGGAGAAGATGAATGACAGGGTGCGCGAACCCAAGAGTTGGCGCGTCTGACTGCGCATATTCATGATGGCGGCAATAAGTCCCACGTTGACGCAGTTGAGGAAGTAGCGGTGACAAGCCTCGCCATGCCGGTTGCGATAGTTGATGCGGCCAACGTCAATCCGGCGCACGCGGCGCTGACAGAGCCAGTCGACAGTCTGCTCAACCTCGCCCTCACGGAAACCCCAGTAATGGGCAAAGTCATTCATCGTACCATTGGGGATAACACCGAGAGAGACGCGCTGGCGCACCTCGGCGTCAAACTGCATCAGGCTGTTGACGGCATCGTTGAGGGCAGAGTCGCCACCGGCGATGATGATAGTGCGGTAACCGTTGTTGACCATCATCTTGACCAATCTGTCCACGCTACCAGCACTCTCGCTGTGCACATAGTCATAGTCTATGTGATGGGCACGCAACACTCGCTCGATGACATCCCATCGCGACTTGTTGCGGAAAGTGTGTTTGGGGCAATAGATGACTCCCCATTTGTTTTCGTTGACTGCCATTTCTCTACATTATTTATATTAGGGCTGTATATGTGCTATGTCCATAATCTGTGCCACCTTGCTGTCCATGGGGTCAAGGGCATCTATCCAGTGGATGGTAAAGCCGCGGCGCTCCATACCTCTGAACCATGTCATCTGCCGCTTGGCAAACTGGTGGATGGCTATCTCCAGCTGGCGGAACATCTCCTCGTAACTGGTTTTGCCGATGACATACTCGGTGACGAACTTGTATTCCAGACCATAGTAGATAAGATTCTCGGGGGCGATTCCACGGTCGAGCAACTGGCGTATCTCGTCGACCATACCCTCTTCGAGACGCTGCTTGAGGCGCTGCGTTATCTTGCGGCGACGCTCCTCGCGATTGATGTCCACTCCGATGATGACCGAGTCTATGGGTGGCAGCGTGCGGTTGTCTGTGGGGTGCTCGAGATTATAGGTCTCTATCTCTATGGCGCGTATGGCGCGCTGCGCGGTGTCCACATCAGTCCGGTTGTGCATCACCGAATGGTTGCGATGCTTCAGGTCTTCAAGCATTTCGGTGAGTTCGGCGAGCGACTTGTCTGCCAGCTCATCACGCAATGCCTGGTTTTGTGGCACGGGCGACAGGGCGTAACCCTTGAGCACACTCTCAATATAGAGACCCGTACCTCCGCAGAGAATAGGACGCACCCCGCGCGCCACTATATTATTATAAATAAGGTGGAAGTCCTGCTGATACTGGAAGAGGTTATACTTGGTACCGGGTTCACAAATATCTATCAGGTGGTAAGGTATCACGCGGTCGCCCTGACGGTAGTCGTCGAGGTCTTTGCCCGTGCCGATGGTCATGCCACGATACACCTGACGCGAGTCGGCACTGATAATCTCGGCATCGATACGCGCGGCAAGGGCGGCAGCCAGACTGGTTTTGCCCGACGCCGTAGGACCCAATATGGTAATCATCTTCTGCATTTGCTTCTTTCTGCGACAGCTTCGCCCTGCTTACACTACACCTCTCATCAAGGCCAAAGGGCTGTCTATCTGCTACAAAGGTAATGCAAACCAATAAAAATACAAAATAAATCGCCCTGATTTTTACCACCGAGATGCCCCTGGGCTCACACAAGGGTATAAAAAAAGCCGTCCAGCAATGCTGGACGGCCTGTACTTATGTCTACGATTATCAATTAACCGTTAACCTTCTTCATGTGAGCGATGAGCTCGAGCACCTTGTTAGAGTAACCGATCTCGTTGTCATACCAAGATACAACCTTTACGAATGTATCGGTAAGAGCGATACCAGCCTTGGCGTCGAAGATAGAAGTACGAGTATCACCGAGGAAGTCAGAAGATACTACAGCGTCCTCTGTGTAACCCAGAACACCCTTCAGTTCACCCTCAGAAGCCTCCTTCATTGCAGCGCAAATCTCTGCGTATGTAGCGGGCTTAGCGAGGTTTACAGTCAGGTCAACTACTGATACGTCGAGAGTAGGAACACGCATAGACATACCGGTCAGCTTGCCGTTGAGCTCAGGAATAACCTTACCTACAGCCTTAGCAGCACCTGTAGAAGAGGGGATGATGTTGCCAGAAGCAGCACGACCACCGCGCCAATCCTTCATAGAAGGACCGTCAACAGTCTTCTGTGTAGCAGTTGTAGAGTGTACAGTTGTCATCAGACCATCGGTGATGCCGAACTTGTCGTTCAGAACCTTAGCGATAGGAGCGAGACAGTTAGTTGTACAAGAAGCGTTAGATACGAACTGAGTACCCTTAACGTACTTGTCGAAGTTTACACCGCATACGAACATTGGAGTAGCGTCCTTTGAAGGAGCTGACATAACAACGTACTTAGCACCAGCCTGGATGTGAGCCTGAGCCTTCTCCTGAGTCAGGAAGAGACCAGTTGACTCAACTACGTACTCAGCCTCAACCTCGTTCCACTTCAGGTCAGCGGGGTTGCGCTCAGCGGTAACGCGAATCTTCTGACCGTTTACGATCAGAAGGCTGTTCTCAACATCAGCCTCGATTGTGCCCTTGAACGCACCGTGCATAGTGTCATACTTGAGCATGTAAGCCAAGTAGTCTACGGGGCAGAGGTCATTGATACCTACAACCTGGATGTCATCGCGAGTCTGAGCTGCGCGGAATACGAAACGACCGATACGGCCAAATCCGTTAATACCAATTTTAGTCATTTTACTTTTACTTAATTAAAAGGGTTATGTAAATATTTTATTGCTCTGATGCAAATTTTCTTTATTACAGGCGCAAAGGTACAAATTATTTCCTATATTTGCAGTCGAAACGAGTATTAAATAAATTAAAAAAAGCATCTTGCCCGAGATTTTCATAAGGCTGGGAACCGTGGAGGGCAATACTGACAACTCGACTTTGCAAAATTCAAGTGTTATCATACACATTATTAATAATAAGAGCAACATTATGAGTAAATTTATCAACGAATTCAAGGAGTTTGCCGTCAAGGGAAATGCCGTAGATATGGCTGTCGGTGTTATCATCGGCGGCGCATTCGGCAAAATCGTATCTTCGCTCGTCAATGATATCATTATGCCTCCAATAGGTTGGCTTATAGGCGGCGTAAACTTCTCCGACCTCAAGGTGACGCTGCCCACCATGGACTTGGGCATAGAGCAGCTCGAGCCAGCCACCATCAACTATGGCAACTTCATCCAAACCACCTTCGACTTTGTCATCATCGCACTGTGTATATTCATGATAGTCAAGGGCATCAACCACCTGGCACGCAAGAAGGCCGAAGAGCCTGCAAAGCCAGCCACTCCGCCAGCGCCATCTGCCGAAGAGAAACTGCTTACCGAAATCCGCGACTTGCTCAAGGACAAGAAATAGACACTAATCCACCAACAGGCATAGGCAGCTCATGTACTGATGGAGCCGCCATTTACCTATAATTCATTTAACCTTTTACATGTCATGAAAAAAATGATTTTGCTGGCTGCCGCGATGGCTGCCACACTGCCGGGCATAGCCCAGACAGACACTATCCAGTACCGCACGTTCCAGGGATACCTCAATCCGCACGAGCGAGGTACCATCCACATTCCCGACATACTCGGTTACCGTACCATCAAGGCCGACCTGCACCTGCACACGCATCAGAGCGACGGTGGAGTGGCTCCCTACTTCCGAGTTTGGGAAGCCTATCAGGAGGGATTGGACGCTATAGCGCTCACAGACCATCAGCCCATGCCGCGATACAATAAGAACCCAGACGGCAACATTTCCCATCTGCAGGCGGTGAAGGACGCCGAGGACAGAGGCATCACGCTGATACGCGGCGCCGAGCTCACGAGCATGGCGTGGAGGGCCAACTTCAAGGACGTGGGGCACATCAACCTCCTGTTTACCACCGACAACAACCGCTACTTCCCCCGCACCGACGACGTGACCGCACACCAGGCCGACAGTGTGCTGGCAGTGGCTCAGGCCGACAGCGTGTGGGTGACCGCCAACCACCCGGGATGGCCCGACAAGGACAGCGAGTTCTCGCAGTGGCTCATCGGACAAATCAAGAAGGGACGCGTACATGGCGTAGAAATCTTCAACGACTTCGAGTTCTACCCGCGCGCCATCGATTATGTCTACGACTACAACCTGACGCCCATCGGCGCCACCGACTGCCACTGGCCCATCGCCTGGCGTTTCGACCTGAAGCGCGCCCATCGCCCCATGACGCTCATCTTTGCCCGCGACAACAGCGTGGCTGCCATCCGCGAAGCGCTCTTCGCCCGCCGCTCGGTGGCCTACTCCGACAATACGCTCGCCGGCCGCAAGGAGTATGTCGAGCCACTGCTGCGCGCATCGGTGACCGCCGAGAAGACCGGACGCACGCGCAAGGGCAAGATAGAGGTGGCGCTGAAGAACGTAAGCGACATCCCCTACCGCTTTGCCGACCCCGCCACCAACCGGTTGATGGTAGCCGCCCCGCTCACCACCACCTACGTATGGATGGACGACGCCGAGATGAAGCATACATGGCTGGTGCGCAACATCTACATACGCCCCGACAAGCATCTGGAGATACAACCCCTGTCGCTACAAAGATAACCACGCGCCTCAAATGATGGGGCAGCCCACTCCCTCGCGCCATCCAGTTGAAGCTATCCACAAAAAACAAATGGCGAACAGTCAGCCTATTGACACTGACTGTTCGCCATCCACTTGTCGCTTATAATATCGAAGGGCGCCTTAATGTCGCTTACACTCCAGGCAGCGATAATGGTAATGGTCGGTAGCTCGGCTGCAGATATAGCAGGTAGTGCCGCCCGAATTGTGATAAGGGGCCATACTCGAACCAGCTGCGTACTGATGGGCAACAGGGTCGTAGCCCGTGCCACCACACTTGGGACAGGTACCACGGCGGTTGCTGCTGCGCCCGTTGTCGCGCGATGACGAACGACTGCCTCCGCTGCCCCCACCACGCCCGTCGGTCACGGTGACACGCCCGTTCTGGTCGTACCCTACCCCACTGCCATCTGGATAGACCGTACTGGTAAAGGTACTATACCCCTGACCATGACAATTCTGACACACCTTGCTTCCGGCACAACTCTTACAGGGATACCACATGCCACCATAGGCACGGCCGTAAGTTCCACCGAGCCCATGACAGATACCACATACCTTGGTGCCATGACACCACAAACAGGGAGTAGATGTAATAGAGATAATAGAGCCATCGGCCTGACGGGTGTTCTGCCTAAAGCCACCGCCAGGCAGTTCCTCGCGCCAGCTGTTGTTACCAGGCTGATAGGTGGTAGAGTAGCCATTGTTACTCTGGTTAGAAGCAACATTGTTAGACGGTTGGCTCTCCGGGTTGCCACCACCTATATAGTGTAGCTTCATGCCATTATCCCAGTTCTTGCTAAGCCAAGCCGTCACGCCGTTACAATCTATGTTATATGACTGCTGCGGAGTACGCCCTTTCAGTTTGCCATAAGCCAGGAGATACTGTCCACCGCCATATTCGACCAAATGCAAGCGATAACCCTTGTTCCAAATCTTTTTCACCTCGCTGCCCACATCGCCGTCGGTAGCCCAAGTATAGCCCTGAGTCTCTATATTGGTGCCACGGGTTACTACCCACCACCATTTGCCCGAGCTGTAAGTGGCCTGGGTAAGAAAGTAGCCCGCGCTACGCTTCTGGTCATACCAGGTCTTGAGTTCGCTCAGCGTGGCATGCTTATAGCTCTGATCGGTGTAACCCTGGTACTTAGACATTACCACAAACCACTTACTCTGATTACAAGTGATGGCAGTAATATAGTAGCCAGCGTCCCACTTTTCCTTGATCCAGTCACGGGGGAAATCACCCGAATACTTGTAAGACTGATTGCTGAATTTGGAGTCCTTGCTCATGGCCACCGACCATCCGTTCTCGGTATAGGCCACTGCGGTGATATAGCGGTCATTGTTCCAGTGCTGCTTAATCTTGTCACAGTCCAACTCATTGCCCACACCACTGGAGAACCAGTACTGCTGGCCATACTCAGGGTTCTGCTCCATGAGCATGAACGTACGGTTCTGCGCCCGCATCGCCATCAGGGGCAACAGGAGCAGTATCGCTGTAAGGATAATGGTCTTTTGCATTTGTCTGTCAACAGGTCTTTGAAGGTTTGTAGATAAAGGAAGCCCTGCCCATAAGCAGTAGGGCTTCCCTATAGCGATACGTGAGTGGTGAGCTTACTCCCACTCGATGGTCGAAGGTGGTTTGGACGAGATGTCGTAGCAGACGCGGTTGACACCTCTCACCTTGTTGATAATCTCGTTGCTCACGCGAGCCATGAAGTCGTAAGGCAGATGAGCCCAGTCGGCAGTCATGGCGTCGGTAGAGGTCACTGCGCGCAGAGCCACAGGGTGCTCATAGGTGCGCTCGTCGCCCATCACTCCCACGCTGCGCACGGTAGAGAGCAGCACGGTGCCTGCCTGCCAAATCTGGTCGTAGAGCGACACCTCGATTTCGCCGTCGGTCATCTGGGCGGGCACTCCGGCAGCCAGCACCTTGCGTGCCTCCTCGCCGGAGAGACGAACCTTGTACTCGCGCAGACCGCGGATGTAGATATCATCGGCGTCCTGCAGGATGCGCACCTTCTCGCGGGTGATATCGCCAAGGATGCGCACAGCCAGACCCGGTCCAGGGAAGGGATGACGGGTGATGAGATGCTCGGGCATACCCAACTGGCGGCCCACACGGCGCACCTCGTCCTTGAACAGCCACTGCAGAGGCTCGCAGAGCTGCAGATGCATCTCCTTGGGCAGTCCACCCACATTGTGGTGGCTCTTGATGACCTTGCCGGTAATATTGAGACTCTCGATACGGTCGGGATAGATGGTTCCCTGAGCCAGCCACTTGGCGCCTTCTATCTTCTTGGCCTCGGCATTGAAGACCTCGACGAAATCACGGCCTATAATCTTGCGCTTCTGCTCGGGGTCGGTCACGCCGGCAAGGTCGGCAAAGAACTTGTCGCTGGCGTCGACGCCCACCACGTTGAGACCGAGACACTTGTAGTCATTCATCACATCGATGAACTCGTTCTTGCGCAGCATGCCGTGGTCTACGAAGATACAGGTGAGGTTGTGACCGATGGCGCGGTGCAACAGCATGGCTGCCACCGACGAGTCGACACCGCCGGAGAGACCCAGGATGACGCGGTCTTCGCCCAGCTGGCGCTTGAGCTCAGCCACGGTGGTATCTACAAACGAGGCGGCGCTCCAGTCCTGACGTGAGCCGCAGATGTCTACCACGAAGTTGCGCAGCAACTGCGTTCCCTGTACCGAGTGGAACACCTCGGGATGGAACTGCACAGCCCAGACAGGCTGCTTGGTGCTGGCATAGGCAGCATACTTGACATCGGCGGTCGAGGCTATCACCTCAAAGCCTTCGGGGATGGCAGTGATGGTGTCGCCATGGCTCATCCATACCTGTGAGTTCTGCTCAAAGCCCTTGAAGAGGGCATTGTGGGTATCTACTGTCTGCAGATGGGCGCGGCCATACTCACGCGAGTCGGCCTTCTCTACCTTACCACCCAGAGTATGGGAGATGAACTGGGCTCCGTAGCAGATGCCAAGCACGGGCAGACGACCTATGAACTGGCTCAGGTCAACCTGGAAAGCCTCGGGGTCGTGCACCGAATAGGGCGAACCGCTCAGGATGACACCGATGACAGAGGGGTCGTCCTTAGGGAACTTGTTGTAAGGCAGTATCTCGCAGAAGGTGTCGAGCTCACGCACACGGCGGCCGATAAGCTGCGTGGTCTGTGAACCGAAATCGAGAATTACTATCTTCTGTTGCATTGTACTGAATATTATTGTGGTTTATAGTGTCTTAAGAAACTCTTCGGCCTGGGCTATGGTTTCCATCTTGCCCACATCCATCAGCCTGAGGTCGCGCTTCACGTATCCGTGTATGGAGCAACGCTCACAATAGCGCAGATAGAAATCGATGATGCCAAACCTGTCGGGCATCTCGTCGAAATGGGGGAAGAGGTGCGGACTGAAGACATGGATGCCCGAGAAAGCGTAGGGCTCGCAGGCATCGACCTGCAGGTGGGCATAGGGCGAGCGCACCTCGTGGGTGTCTATATTGGTCCACCCCATGAGCCGGCAATCGCGGGCAGCGTCGAAGAGCAGATAGCGCTTGGTCTGCCGGGGGCTTACCAGCAGCGTGGCATCGCCCTGGGCGCTGTCGTAGAAACGGCGCAAGTCGACATTGCTCAGTATGTCTACGTTGTGAATAAGAATGGGGGAAGTGGTGTCGAAGAGAGATGCGGCATGCTTGATGCCACCGCCGGTTTCGAGCAGCTGGCTGCGCTCGTCGCTGATGCGCACGTCGATACCGAAGCCCTGCTGGGCGGCGAGATAGTCTACAATCTGGTCGGCGAAATGGTGCACATTGACGACCACGCGGGTGAACCCGGCCTCCTTGAGCCTCAGGATGACACGCTTGATGAGCGGCTCGCCTCCCACCTCGACCAGCGCCTTGGGCATGGTGTCGGTCAATGGTTTGAGGCGCGTACCCAGTCCGGCGGCAAAAATCATTGCTTGCATCATGGTGCAAAGTTACGCCAAAATCTGGGAAAAGAAGAAGAAAGATAGAATTATTTGCCCCGCCACCACCATTTTTCCGACCGCCGGGCAGGAGCGGCGCAGCGCCGAAGGCTGCATGGTTATCAGCACCAAGCAGCGGCGGCTACAGGGTCACCTCGTCGATACGCAAGGTAATCTTGCCGGCAGGCACGCTCACATCGACCGTGTCGCCGGCCTGGTGGTTGAGCAGGGCTTGGGCGATAGGCGACTTGAGCGAAATTTTGCCTTCTCTCATGTTGGCTTCGTGGGGACTAACGATGGCGTAGGTCATGTGGGCACCGTTGGCCACATTGGTAAGCGTGACCACGCTGAGCAGTCCGATACCCGTGTGGCGGATGGCAGACCGGTCGATGACGCGGGCATTCTCGAGGACGCGACGCTTGAAACGGATGCGGCCGAGCAGACGACCCTGCTCGCGCTTGGCGGCATGATACTCAAAGTTTTCACTCAGGTCGCCCTTGTCGCGCGCCTCAGCGATGGCCTCGCGCACCTCTGGCAGTTTGACAAGTTCGAGTTCGCGCAGTTCGGCTACCAGTTTGTCGTAGCCCTCTTGTGACATATATTCCATTTCTACTACTTTTAGTCCTATTAAAATGGCGAAGAGGCACAAGCGTGTGCCTCCTGCCAACCGAATGCAAAGTTATACAAAATTGGGATATAAAGCAAAGGCGGGGCAGTTTTTTTTCTGCCATGGGGCCGTCACCACGACGCATGGCGCAGCAGGGCAGAGAGGGCTGCCGGCTATAGTCGGCACTGCCCCAGTCTACCCTATCCCGTCGGGCATCTGGCGAAAGTCTGCCGAGGTGGCGTCCATGTATATTGCGTGGTGTGATTTCAGTATTTCACGCCTTGCATTATGGGTTGCAAACCCCGAACTGGATAATTCACGCCCCGAACTCAAGTTGTAGATGAAGGCGGGCAGAAAGGGCATAATCAAAAAACGCCCCGCTGTGGCAGCGAGGCGTATGGGGATAATCGGCAAGGGAGGAGGGAGGGTCGCCTACTTGCGGGCGAGAATCTGGGTGATGCCCTGCTCACGGTGGCAGATGCGCACCTCGATGCCAAACTTGTCGTGCAGATGCTCTGCCAGATGCTGGGCGCTGTAGACGCTGCGGTGCTGGCCTCCGGTGCATCCGAAACTGAACATGAGGTCGGTAAAGCCGCGCTGCAGATAGCGCTCTACATGGGCATCGGCAAGCCGATACACGCTGTCGAGGAAGGTAAGTATCTCGCCGTCGTCCTCGAGAAAACGGATGACGGGCTCGTCGAGGCCTGTAAGTTTCTTGTAAGGCTCATAACGGCCGGGGTTGTGGGTGCTGCGACAGTCGAAGACATATCCGCCGCCATTGCCGCTATCGTCGGCGGGTATGCCCTTGCGATAAGAGAAGCTGAAGACACGCACCACGAGCGGGCCCTTGCCGTCGTACTTGGAGAAGGTGGCGGGGCCGTCCTGCGGGTGGGCTGCGTAGACATTGGTGTCGGCGGTGCGGAAGCCGTCGGCACGGTTGGCTGCCGCCTGCTCTATCCGCGTGAAGGCAGGAAGGAGGGTGAGCCGCTCGAGCATATCCATCATGTAGGGATAGGGGAAGAGGTGGCGCACACGCAGCAGCTCGCGCAGATTGTCGATGGCTGGGGGGATGCTGTCGATGAAGTGGCGCTTGCGCTCAAAATAGCCGCGGAAGCCATAGGCTCCCAGCACCTGGAGGGTGCGGAAGAGCACGAAGAGGGAGAGCCGCTCGGCAAAGTGGCGCACAGACGGCACCTCGGTATACTGGCTCAGCGACTGGTAATACTCATAGACCAGCTCGCGGCGGAGCTTGGCGGGATAGCGCGCCGATGCCTGCCAAAGGAAGGAGGCGAGGTCATAATAGTAGGGACCACGACGGCCACCCTGGTAGTCGATGAAATGAGGATTGCCATCGTCATCGAGCATCACGTTGCGTGCCTGAAAGTCTCGGTAGAGGAAACTCTCGGACGGCTCGGAGGTAAGGTCGCGGGCGAACATACGAAAGCAGGCTTCGAGTTTGAGCTCATGAAAGTCGAGCTCGGTGGCTTTGAGGAAGCAGTACTTGAAGTAATTGAGGTCGAAGAGCACACTCTCTTCATTGAACTCGGGCTGCGGATAGCACACCGACCAATCAAGGCCGCGCGCACCGCGCAACTGGATGTTGGGGAGTTGGCGGATGGTGCGCACAAGGAGCTGGCGCTCGGCCTGGGTGTAGCGTCCGCCAGCCTCGCGACCGCCCCTAAGGGCGTCAAAAAGGGAGGTGGAGCCCAGGTCGGTCTGCAAATAGCGCAGCTCGTCGTCGGCCACAGCCAGGATGGCAGGCACGGGCAGCTGGCGGTTGCAGAAATGGCGGGTAAGGCTGATGAAGGCATGGTTCTCGTCGCGGCTGGTGCCCACAACGCCTATCACCGTGAGCCCGTCGGCATCGGTAAAACGATAGTAGACACGATTGCTGCCGGCGCCAGCCAACTGCTCTACATGGGCGGGATCGGATCCGCGCCACTGGCGGTATAAGGAGATGAGTTGTTGCATACTATATATAATAAGGTGTGACCATACGGGGTGTGGCGATACCGTCGGGAGGCGTAAGGCGCGCTGCGAACCTCATGGCAACACTGGACGGCTCAACAAAATTAACAAAAAAATCAGACACAATGCCCCGGCCATCCGTATATTTTTACCTGGTGCAGGAAAAAAAGGCTAACGGGAAGGCCGGGGCATGCAAAGATGATGGGGAAAGAGGTCTCTCACACCTTATGCGGCATGAGAACTGAGGTTGATGCAAGTTGCTGCATCTCTGCGTTGACAACGGGGCATATCAACCAAAAGCGTGAGACGCTATCCACGGTGGTGGAAGGTCTCACGCTTTATTGTTTGCAGAATATCGGTGGTGGATGGTTAGTTGTTGACCGACCCACCTACGATATCAAGAAGTTCGCTGGTAATGGCAGCCTGTCGGCTCTTGTTGTACTGCAGGCGCAACTGGCGGAGCAGCTCGTCGGCATTGTCGGTAGCCGTCTGCATGGCCACCATGCGGGCGGCATGCTCGGAGGCGATACTGTCGAGCAAGGCGGTATAGACCATCAGATTGAGCAACTTGGGAACCAGCGCCTGGAGAACATACTCCAGATTGGGCTCGACCAGGAAGTTGTCGTTGAGGGGCTTTGCCTCGGTCACTACATGCTGACGCTGCTTGTCGCGCTTACGCAGATACTCCTGCGCCTTGGCTGTGGCCACATTGGAGGTAAGGTCGCGGTCGTTCATCACACCAATCTTCTCGGTAGAGAGGTCGATGGGCAGGAACGTACGGCGTGTAAGAATCTGCGAACCGGCGCTCTTGAAATGGTGATAGACCAATTCGACCTTGTCAATCTCGTGGGCAGCATACTTGCGGGTAAGCTCCTGCGAGATGAGGGCACAGTCGCGGGCGTTGGGCTTGTCGGCAAGAGCCACGAAGTCGCCTGCCGAGGTCCACCCTCTCTTCTGCACGCGCTCAGCCACCTTTCGGCCTATGGGATAGACCACGATATCGGTGATGCCCTGGTCGTGATACTCGGCAACTATCTGCTCCATCACCTTGAGCACGTTGGCATTGAAGCCACCGCAGAGAGAGCTGTTGCTCGAATAGACCACGAGGGCCACGCGCTTCACCTCGTTGTGTCGCTGCTCGAAGAGGCTTGTGGCCTCGGGGGTGGAAACGAGGAACGACTTGAGGATATGCTCCAGAAGGTTTTCGTAGGGAAGCATATTCTGGATGGCAACCTGAGCATGGTGAAGTTTGGACGACGCAACCATCTTCATGGCACTCGTAATCTTACGGGTGCTATTGACACTGGCTATGCGGGTCTTTATCTCTTTCAGTGAAGCCATACGCTATTATGCTTTATACAACGAGGCGACGCCTGCCATCACTTCTTCAATGGTGTGGGTGATGGTATCGTCAATCTTACCTTCGGCAAGGGTATCGATAATATCCTGATGCTGAGAGCGCAGCTGGTCGAGGAACTGGTCCTGACACTGGCGGACACTCTCTACGGGTACGTCGTGGAGCAGACCATGCACACCACAGTAGAGCATAGCCACCTGCTCGCCCACGGGCATCGGTGAATACTGGGGCTGGATGAGCAACTGGTTGTTCTTGCGTCCACGGTCGATGGTCATGGCGGTCACAGCGTCCATATCGCTCGAGAACTTGGAGAATGCCTCGAGCTCACGATACTGCGCCATATCTATCTTCAGCGTACCGGCTACCTTCTTCATACTCTTGATCTGTGCCGAACCACCCACACGGGATACAGAGATACCCACATTGATGGCAGGACGGAAACCCTGGTTGAAGAGGTCGGTCTCGAGATATATCTGTCCGTCGGTGATGGAAATCACGTTGGTAGGAATATATGCCGAAACGTCGCCGGCCTGGGTCTCGATGATAGGCAGGGCGGTAAGTGAACCTCCACCACGCACATGGCCCTTCATACACTCGGGCAGGTCGTTCATCTTCTCGGCAACCTCCTGCTGGTTGTTGATGCGGGCTGCACGCTCGAGCAGTCGAGAGTGCAGATAGAACACATCACCAGGGTAAGCCTCGCGGCCGGAAGGACGGCGGAGGATGAGTGATACCTCACGATAGGCAACGGCCTGCTTGGAGAGGTCGTCATAGACTACCAAAGCCGAATGGCCACGGTCGCGGAAGTACTCGCCGATGGCGGCTCCGGCAAAGGGAGCATAGTACTGCATGGCGGCAGGGTCGGCGGCGGTAGCGCTGACGATGATGGTATAAGGCAACGCGCCATGTTCCTTGAGGTTCTGCACCAATGCGGCTACTGTAGAGGCCTTCTGACCGATGGCTACATAGATGCAATAGACGGGTTTGCCAGCCTCGTAGAAGCTACGCTGGTTGATAATGGTATCGACAGCGATGGCGGTCTTTCCAGTCTGACGGTCGCCGATGATAAGCTCACGCTGGCCACGGCCGATAGGTATCATCGAGTCGACAGCCTTGAGTCCGGTCTGAAGCGGTTCCTTTACAGGCTGGCGGTAGATAACACCGGGAGCCTTGCGGTCAAGCGGCATCTCAAACGACTCGGTGAGATCGATCTCTCCAAGACCGTCAATAGGCTGGCCCAAAGGATTGACTACACGTCCAAGGAAGTTGTCGTTGACACGGATGGATGCAATACGGTGGGTACGCTTGACTGTCTGTCCCTCCTTGATACCGGCGGTAGGACCGAGAAGCACACAACCGACATTGTCTTCCTCGAGGTTCATCACGATAGCCATAGTACCGTTTTCAAACTCAAGCAACTCGTTGGCCTCAGCATTACGCAGACCGTAGATACGGGCCACACCATCACCGACGGTAAGCACGGTGCCTACCTCTTCGAACTGCTGGTTGCTGGTAACCTCGTTGAGTTGGCGGAGCAGAACCTCAGACACCTCACTTGGTTTTATTTTATCTGACATGTTGATTTGTTTTAATGAGCTGTCTGCCGGCATGGACGCCGGGACAGACAACCTGTTAATTTAGATAATTACTTTAACTCTGCGAGAATCTTCCTGAGTCCTGTCTTCACACTGGCATCCATGCGATAGGTGTCATATTCGAGTATGAACCCACCGATGATGTCGGGGTCGACCTCAGTATTGAATTCCACAGTTCCACGAGTCTTGCTTTCCACCATCTGCCGCATCTTGTCCTCGATAGCGGGAGTCACGGCAGTAGCGGTGATAAGCCTGCCACAGGTGATATTCTTCTGCTCACGATAAAGTGTAACATAAGAGGCAGCCATAAACTGCAGAGCGTTGTCGCGGCCCTCTCTCAGCACAAGTTTGAGGAAGCGGCGGGTAAGCTCGGTGGGCTCGGTGCCGGCTGCCGTGACGAGCAGCAGTTCCTTCTTCTCAGGCTGGAGCATGGGGGTGGCAATAGCCGTGCGAAGCTGGGGAACCTCGATATAGCTACGACCAAGGCACATCATGTCCTGGCACACGCTATCCTCGATTTTCAGCGCTGTGGCACTCTTGAGAAGCGCACGGGCATATCTCACAGATATCACTCCTAAATCCATAGCTTTATCAGTTTACTTTATTTTGAGGAATATCGTCCAACAGGCGGTCTATCAGTTCCATCTGTTTGGCATTGTCAGACAATTCTTCACGCAGCAGCTTCTCGGCTATCTTTACAGAGAGCTCGGCGACCTGTGTACGTATGCCGCGCATGGCTCCCTGGCGTTCGCTTTCTATCTGCAGACGAGCCTCAGAGAGTAGACGAGCACCCTCTTCGCGGGCCTGACCCTGAGCCTTCTCGACGATGGCGTCACGGGCAGCACCGGCTTCCTGAAGGATAGTGGCTTGCTTAGCGCGAGCTTCCTGCAGGAGGGCATCGCCTTCTTGTCTGACATTTTCCAGACGCTCGGTGGCCTCGTGGGCCTTGCGCAGGCTGTCGTCGATAAATTGCTTACGGCCTTCGACCGAACCAACTATCGCCGGCAGCGCATACTTGGCAAGGAATACGAGCACCACCAGAAACGCCAGTGCCATCCAGAACAGCAGTCCTAAATCAGGCGTCAGTATTGATGGCAAATTCATTATACTCTGTCCTTTCTATTAGTGGATAAGAAACGCACAGGCTGCAATGGCGAAAAGCGCACAACCCTCTACGAAAGCAGAAGTAAGAATCATGTTGGTCATAATCTTACCTGAAGCCTCGGGCTGACGTGCGATAGCGTCCATAGCCTGACCGCCAATCTTACCGATACCAATTCCTGCACCAATAACTGAAATACCAGCACCAATACCGCAGCCCAGCTGTGCCAGACCCTCGGCCAATAAAGTTGAAATAATCATAGTTGTAATGTTTATTAGTTGTTAATTGTTTTGTTAATATTCTCTTGTTCTATACATTATTATATATTCATGTTCTATTCGGCCTCTTCTTCCTTGTGGGCGAGCCCTATGAAGACAGCGCTCAGCAGAGTGAAGACGTAGGCCTGTACGAAGGCGACCAGAAGCTCCAGACAGTTCATGAAGAGGAGCATCAGGACGCTGAAGATGTTAAGTCCGATACCGAAGCCCACGCCCATTGTCCATCCCAGGAATATCACGCAGGTGAAGCTGAGTATCACGGCGTGACCTGCCATCATGTTGGCGAAGAGACGAATCATCAGGGCAAACGGCTTGGTAAAGACGCCGAAAATCTCGATGATAGGCATCAATGGAATGGCCTTCAGGAAGATTGGCACATTGGGCCACAATATGTCTTTCCAATACTCCTTGTTGCCAAAGAGGTTGATGGCCAGCATCGTGCATACCGCCAGGAAGAGGGTGATATTGATATTGCCTGTCACGTTGACACCGCCGGGGAAGAAGGGCACCAGTCCCACGAGGTTACAGGTCAGGATGAAGAAGAAGGCGCTGAGCAGATATGGCGCAAAGCGCTTGTACTCCTTTTCTCCTATCGACGACTTCACCACATCATCATGTATGGTCATCACGATGAGCTCCATCGCCCCTACAAATCCCTTCGGCGCCTCGCTGAGGGTATCATGACGACGATACCAACGAGCGCAACAGGTGAAAATCACTATCAGGACAACCACGGCTATCCATATCTGCAGCACCACCTTGGTAATGCTCAAATCCAGAGGGCGCTCGGTGGTCCCGTCGGGCATCTTCTCATAAATCTTGCCATGATGGGTGGCATCAAAGAAGAATGGCGCGGGCAGCGAGTGCTCGGTGCCAACAAACCACTCACCCGTGGCGCCGCTTCTGACGATGATGGGCAATGGAATACTGAGCGAACGCCCCTCGTAACTGGCTATGTGCCATTCATACGCATCAGAGAGGTGCTCCAATACGGTCTCGGGGATATCCAGCTTTTCTTCCTTGCACCCCTCATTGGCCATAGTTGCCAGGGGGAGCATGACAAGCGCCAGCAGGAGGATGATTGTTCTAATCTGTTTCATATTCATCATATAAAATGTAATCTACGGTTTCTTTTCCGCATCTGTGTTATGCTTATGCGTAAAGAACAGCGTGTGGTGTAGAACAGCGCTGAGATAGAATGCGGCAAAGATGAGGACAAAGGTGAGCATATCGCCCTTGCCGGTCTTGCCGACGAGGAGGAAGTAGACAAACATCACGACCAGCGCCAGCATGAAGCGGCCACCCGAAATGGCCAGAAACACGGAGGGCAGACTGTCGGGAGCCTCGGTAGCCACCTTGCGCCACGCCGTGACCGCCCCTATCTCGACAAAGAGTGCATAGACGGCACTCACGATGAGAGGCAGCGTCACCGAGGGATAGCTCATGGCGAGTACCAGGGTCAGGAAGAACAATACTGCCATGAGTGTCACTCCCTGGCGTATGTACTTCCAGTAGCGGATGTCTATCTCGTTCTTTTGAGTTTCCATTTGTATTCTATTTCAGTATTATACTTCTACGCACAGACTAATCTCATTCTTCTGAACTTCTACAAAACCGCCCATAATGTTCAGTTGTGCCTTCTCGCCGCCTTTGGGGAGATAGGTCACCACGCCAGACTCAAGCGAAGAGATTAGCGGAGCATGGTCCACCAGTATCTCAAACGCGCCGAGGGTTCCGGGCACGGTAACGCTCTCCACCTCGCCGGTGAAAACCACTTTTTCAGGAGAAATTACCTTAAGTGTCAGCATATAGATACTTGTTATTAATCACATCTTATACATTAGCCGCAGCCAGGAGTTTCTTGGCCTTCTCCTTGGCATCCTCGATAGTTCCCACATTGAGGAACGCCTGCTCGGGCAGGTCATCTACCTCGCCATTAAGGATGGCATTGAAACCCTTGATGGTCTCTTCGATGGGCACCATCACGCCTGGCAGACCGGTAAACTGCTCTGCCACAGCGAAGGGCTGTGAGAGGAAGCGCTGTACACGACGGGCTCGGTTAACGGTGAGCTTGTCTTCGTCGGAAAGCTCGTCCATACCGAGGATGGCGATGATATCCTGCAACTCGTTATAACGCTGAAGCAACTGCTTTACACGCTGTGCGCAGTCATAGTGTTCCTTGCCCACAATCAGCGGGTCGAGGATACGCGAGGTACTGCCCAGCGGGTCAACGGCGGGATAGATACCCAGCTCGGCTATCTTACGCGACAGCTCGGTTGTAGCATCGAGGTGAGAGAAAGTAGTGGCTGGAGCGGGGTCGGTCAAGTCATCGGCAGGCACATAGACGGCCTGTACAGAGGTGATAGAACCGTTCTTGGTCGATGTAATGCGTTCCTGCATCGCACCCATTTCGCTTGCCAGCGTAGGCTGATAGCCCACTGCCGAAGGCATACGGCCCAAGAGAGCCGAAACCTCAGAACCTGCCTGAGTAAAGCGGAAGATGTTGTCGATGAAGAACATGATGTCGGCAGCTTCGCCGTCCTTGCCACCATGGTCGCGGAACTCTTCGGCCACAGTAAGACCCGAGAGTGCCACAGAGGCACGTGCCCCAGGCGGCTCGTTCATCTGTCCATAGACAAGGGTAGCCTGACTCTTTGCCAGCTCTTCCTTGTCAACCAGCGAGAGGTCCCATTTGCCCTCTTCCATGGCCTTGTTGAAGGCTTCTCCATACTTGATTACACCACTTTCGAGCATATCGCGCAGCAGGTCATTACCCTCACGCGTACGCTCTCCCACTCCGGCAAACACAGAGTATCCGTTGTGTCCTTTGGCGATGTTGTTGATAAGCTCCATGATAAGCACTGTCTTACCTACACCGGCACCTCCGAAGAGTCCGATTTTACCACCCTTCATGTAGGGTTCGAGCAGGTCGATAACCTTGATACCGGTAGCCAGCATCTCTTTGTGGGTAGACAGTTCGTCAAACTTCGGAGCCTCGCGGTGTATAGGATAAGCGCCCTGCATATCGAGCTTCTCCATACCGTCGATAGGCTTACCGATAACATTCATCATACGGCCCTTGATCTGATCGCCGGCAGGCATGGTGATAGGACTTCCCGTAGCCACGACATCCAAGCCGCGCTGCAGTCCGTCGGTATTGTCCATAGCCACACAGCGTACAGTATCTTCACCGATATGTTGCTGGACCTCGATGATGAGGTCTTCACCATTGGGGCGTTTCACTGTGAGCGCCTCATAAATCTTTGGGAGCACCTTCTCCGGATCCTCGCCGTGGGTATCGAAGTATACGTCGATAACCGGGCCGATAATCTGCGAGATGCGTCCATTTATCTGTGACATAAGCTGATTGTGTTAATATGTTCTACATTATTATATTATATACTCAATTCGTCGAGCACCTTGATGAGCGACTTGTCGAAAGGCTTGTCAGAGCGGATGGCTTCCGACAGCGGCACATAGACAATCTCATTGTTGCGCACGCCAACCATCACGTTGCGCTGACCCTGCATGATAGCCTGGATGGCGCCCACACCGGTACGCGAAGCGAGGATACGGTCGTGGGCAGAGGGGCGACCGCCACGCTGTAGATGGCCGAGGATGGAAACGCGCACATCATACTGGGGGAACTCGTTGCGCACACGCTCGGCATAGTAGAGGGCGCCACACTTGGGACTCTCAGAGACGATGACGATGCACGAACGCTTTGACTTGCGGATACCACGCTCCATGAACTGTGCCAACTGGTCTACGTCGGTAGAGTCTTCAGGGATGATGGCAGCCTCGGCTCCCGAGGCGATGGCGCTGTTCTGTGCTAGGAAGCCGGCATCGCGTCCCATAACCTCGATGAAGAAGATGCGCTCATGGCTTTGCGCTGTGTCGCGGATGCGGTCCACGCACTCTACGATGGTGTTCATCGTGGTGTCGTAACCTATAGTCGAGTCGGTGCCGTAGAGGTCGTTGTCGATGGTACCGGGCAGACCCACACAGCACACATCGTATGCGCGTGCAAAATCCATAGCGCCGGTGAGCGAACCGTTACCGCCTATCACCACCAGGGCGTCGATGCCCTCTTTCTGCAGGGTCTCATAGGCCTTGGCTTTGCCTTCGGGAGTCATGAATTCCTTGGAGCGGGCAGTTTTGAGTATCGTACCGCCCGACATGATGATACCACTCACGTTCTCGGTAGTGAAGTCAACCACCTCGTCATTGATGAGTCCATCATAACCACGATAGATACCTTTGATATTAAAACCGTTACAGATACCCGAACGGGTTACCGCTCTGATGGCGGCGTTCATTCCGGGGGCGTCGCCTCCGGATGTAAGGATTCCGATTGTTTTAATTTTTGCCATAATCTATATTGTTGTTTCTATTTCGTTCTACATCACTATCATGACCGCCAGACCCAAGGCTGCGCCTACGAAGGCTTTCCAGCCTACATTGGAGATATACCACCCCACCCTGGCGTTCTCGGTCTTGAGGAATGCCACTCCGCTCAGCGACCCCACACAGAGGATGTTGCCCCCCACGGCGGTCGAATAGGCTATCATGCTCCAATAGTCTGAGTTGAGCCCGTTGCTCTTGCCGATGGTGAAGAAGGTAAGTGCCGAGGTGAAGCTGTCGAGCACCGTACTCAGCGCCGCAGCCAGCGTGCCAGCCACCCAGGTGGCTCCCACGTAGTTGTCGAGCTGTGCCACGAGCCAGCCCACGGCTCCCGTCTCCTGCACCACGCCCACTGCCAGCATGATACCCATGATGTAGAGCATCATCTGTATCACTCCATACTGCAGCACACGAGGCACACGACGCTGCATCATCTCGTCAGTGTCAATCAGACGCCTGTTGAAGATTTCATTGACTACCCACAGCACCGCCAGCACGCAGAAGGCGCCGAGAAAAGGGCTCAGTTTGGTGATACGGTGGAAGGTGGGGATAAACCACAGACCGCCGATACCCACAAAGAGCATCAGCAGCCGCTGCCATATATTCAGACGGGTGTCGTCGCCACGATAGGGCATCGTCACCCATTCGGTATCAGTCGTTTCGGGCAGGCTTCTGCCTATCCACCAGGTGGGCAGCAGCCAAGCCGTGAGGCAGGGCAACGCCATCGCCGACGAATAGGCGGTGGGGGTGACGTGGCCCATGTTCCAGAGGAAGAGGCCCGTGGGGTCGCCGATTACGGTGAGTGCTCCGCCACAGTTGGCTGCCAGCACTATGGCCGCGCCGAAATAGAGGCGCATGCGCAACTGGGGCACCACCCTGCGCATCACCGTCAGCATCATCACCGTGGTGGTGAGGTTGTCCAGGTTGGCCGATATGATGAAGGTGGTTATCGACAGTGCCCACAACAGTCGGCGGCTGCGACGGGTCTTCAGCAACTGGGAGACGAAGTCGAAGCAACCATTATTGTGGAGTATCTCTACAATGGTCATCGTGGCCAGCAGAAAGAGCACTATCTCTGCTCCGCGGCCAACGTATTTGAGAAAGACATCCTGGGCGATATACTCCTTGACAACACTGCTTGTGGGAACGGCGCCACTCAAGAAATCGAAATAATCATTAGGGTGCTGACTCATCACGAAGTCGGTGCCGTAGCAGATGTACAATATCCAACCCACCGTTCCTGCAAATACAGCAACAGCAGCCTTATTGACTTTTGTCAGGAGCTCCGTGGCAATTAGCACATAGGCGATTAGCAATATGACAACTATTACGAGTGTCATTTCTCAGATCATTTCCACTGCAAAGATAACCATTTATAATCAAGAAACGCCCTGAGTAGCGGCATTTTTTGGTAGAGGTTAACTTTTTTTTCATTAAGACACACACTTTTTGTGACAAATGGTAAGTTCGCCCCTGTCTCCATGCCCGGCAGAGCCGCTGTCAGAGCCGTCGCAGCCAGCGTTTGAGCGTGAAATAGAGTTCTTCCTGAAGACAGAAGAGACGCCACGAGGGGCGCAGGGGCATATAGCCCAGTTTCCACTTGTTGCGGGGCTCCAGTGTGGTGGTATCGATGGTCTTCCACACGCGCTTCATCTCTGCCCGAGCAGCCCTACGGTCATGGGGAGTCATATGCTGGCGGTGGATGAAATAGAAGCGCCAGCAGTCGACGAGCACCAACCAGCGCTGGTTCTCATAGCGGCGCAGCACGTCGTCGCCTACGGCCAGGTCTATCAGCTGTCGGCGCATGCTCTCGTTGGCGCGCAGATAGTCAAAGTGACGGAGGCCTGCCTTGTGGGTCACCGACGCCTCGTGCTGACGGTAGTAGTAGAGCCCGCCACAGGGTCTCACCTCGCGCGAGATGTAGTAGTGCAGCCGGGTGGTATTGTCGTCGCTATAGGCGCGGCAACTGTCGTCGTAGGGATAGCGGTCGTAGAGGGCGCGGCGCGCCATATAGACTCCGTGGATGGCCCACGACAGACTCTCACTGAAGGCTTCGTAGCCGCTCATCACCTCAAACTGCGGCAGGGGGATGCGCTGCTGATGGTGGTCGTCAAACCACTGCACCACATCAAAGAGTACGCAGTCGGTATGCGCATGGCGGCTGAACACATCGACAGCCTGTCTCAGGGCGTCACGGTCGTACCAGTCGTCGGCATCGAGGAAGCAGATATAGTCGCCCTGCGCCAACTTCAGCGCCTGGTTGCGGGCATAGGCCTGGCCGTGGTTTTCGTCGAGATGCAGGGTGCGGATAGTGTCATAGCGGGCGGCATAGTCAGCCAGCACCTCGGGCGTGGCGTCGGTCGAAGCGTCATCGGCCACTATCACCTCTACCCCATCGAGTGTCTGCGCCATGAGCGAGTCAAGGCACTGGGGCAGAAAGGCGGCGCCGTTGTACACAGCCACGATTACGGAGCATACAGGTCTGACCATCACTGCCGTCCTCCCTGATTGTGGTCCTGACGGTTGCGGCGGCGCAAGAGCCAGAGCGAGACGACAAGACTGGCGAGGGCCAGCGCTATGGCTGCCACCCAGTAGACCCAACCCGTGGCGAGAGTCACCACGGCATAGGCGGCAATGACTGCCGGCAGCTGCATAGCCACACATACAGCCACCCGACCATCGGGACGGTAGCCGTAGCGCCAACGGTTGTAGACCATCAGCAGCACGGTGTCGAGCACAGCACCGATGAACAGCGCCACACCGGTACCGGTGAGCCCCCAGCAGCCAAAGCAGACATACATCAAGGGTAGTATCATCACCACATAGACGCCCTCCATAAACATGAACGACCGCGAATCGCCTCGTCCCAAGGGGATATAGGCGACAGGCAGTTTGACTGCGCGCAGGAAGAGGGCCATCACCGAGAACTGCATCATGCCAATCACGGGCAGGAACTTGCCACTGAAGAGCAGGGGGAGCAGCACGGGCAGGGCGAACATCATCGCCACGAGCAGGGGCGCCATGATGAGCAGCGACACCTCTATCTGGCGGTTCACGCAGCTGTTGAGGGTAGCCCCCGTGCCACCGACGGCAGAGAGGCGGGGATAGTAGTCGGTCTCCATGGCCGAGAACACCATGCCGCCATAGGTCATCGTCATCATGTAGCCTGCATTGTAGAGGCCCACGGTGTTGAGCGAGCCCGCCACATTGAGGAATGAGCGGATGGCAAACTCCATGCCGCTGCCCATCATGCCGGTTACGACAAACGCAAGTCCCAGTTTAAGCATGCCGTTGCCACGACTGAGAAAGCGGCGGCTGAAGGAGAGACGCAGGGGGAAGAGACGGCATGAACGCCAGAGGGTCAGCACAGCCTGTATGAGGGCTGCAAGGAAGAGCGAGGGCACGATGGCGGTCTCGCCATAGAGGTAATAGAGGGGGATGGTGACCACCAGCACGGCAAAGACATTGTAGACCGAGATGCGAGCCAACGAGCCCAACTGTCTGACGGCCTTGAGCACTGCCATCTCGCCTCCGGTGAGTGCCATGAGTGCCACCGTGGGCGAGAGCAGCAGGTAGTGGAGGGTGTGGGCGCCCCAGTTGAAGGAGAAACTGTCGATAAACGGAGCTGCCATCACGCACACGAGCATACCCAGCAGCGCCACCATCACGCTCCAGGAGCGTATCAGGCACACGCTCTCTTCCAACCTGCATCGGTCGGTGCTCTCATAAGCCTCGGCGATGGTCTTCACACCGCTCGTGGGCACACCCATGTTGGTAGAGTCGCCCACCAGCTTGAGGGTGGAGTTGAAGAGGGCGATAAGGCCCATGCCCCCAGGGCCGAGGATTACCGCCACGAGCTTGTTGCGTATCATCGCCACCAGGATATTGAGTCCCTGGATGGTGCCAAACACGCTGGTGTATTTGAGGATATGCTTGTAGGATGTATGTTCCATATATCTGTCGGGAGCAGCCATGCCCGCCCCATTTCTCCACGGGCTCTTGGCCTGGCTGTGCGGGGCGCAAAGGGCGCAGGCTGAGCCTCGAGGCGGCTGACTTGTTTGTACTTGTATGACTATATCATATAAACGCAGAATATGCCGATTTATTATGAAGACGTCGTACTTAATGTGGGCACCAAGGCATCGCTGCGGCGAGAGTGAGCCACGACAGACGCCCATCGCGCCACTCTGCCCACCCCGTCAGGGGTTGCCCTCTGGCTGGTGCTCACCGTCACCATCATGCGGTCGATGACGGCATAAAACCAGGAGATGGCGAAAATCCTGATTTCGTGGTTTGATTTCAGTATTTCACACTCTGATTTGCACATTGCAAAGTTTGATTTTACCATTTCACGCTTCGCATCCAACTTTTATGCCATCTCGGCGCAGATGGGCACGGGCGCCATCGGGACGGCGCCAGACAGGAGGATATCAGGCATGAACGGGGAGACAGGGTTGATAACGAGGTCAGTCGTCGGCAGAGGCTGCGGCGATATTGCGGATGATGCCGGCATACTTGGCGCGCTTCACGGCGCTGCCCTTGAAGAGCCGGCGATAGTCGTCTTCGGTCAGCTGCTGCCAGTCTGCGGTGGTCATCGCCATCAACTCTTGTGAGGGCTGGAACTCGGGCACATCAGTGGGCTGCGCGAAACGGTTCCAGGGGCAGGCTTGCTGGCAGCGGTCGCAGCCATAGAAGCAGTTGCCGAGCGCACGGGATGCCTCGTCGGAGAGGGGACCACGGTTTTCGATGGTCTGATAACTGAGACAGCGACAAGCGTCCATCGTGGACTCGCCGTCGTCGTCGAGATGGATGGCGTGGGTAGGACAAGCCTGCAGACAACGGTCGCAGGTGCCACAACGTGAGGCCATGGGCTCGTCGTAGTCGAGGGGAATGTCGAGGAATATCTCTCCGAGGAAGAACTGGCTGCCGGCGTGGGGGATGATGAGCTGTTGGTTGCGGCCTATCCACCCTATCCCACTCTGCTGCGCCCAATACTGCTCGAGCACAGGGGCTGTGTCGACAAAGCACCGGTAGCCCCCGGTGATGCCAAGACGGGCTACGAGGAGCTGCATGCGCTGGCGCATCACGTCGTGATAGTCTTTGCCAAGCGCGTAGGCAGCCAGATGAAGCTCGTCGCGAGGCACCTCGACAGCGGGGGCATAGGGCAGCGCCAGACTCACAATGCTCTGCACGCCAGGGACAAGCAGCCGTGGGTCGAGGCGCAGGTCGACATGACGGTACATATACTCCATATCGGCGAAAGTGCGACTGCTCACGCGGCGAAGGAAGCGGCGGGCGTAGCCATCGTCGACGGGGCGCGCCTGGGCTATGCCACAAGCAAAAAAGCCGAGACTGCGGGCCTCGGCTTTTAACTTATTTGAAAACTCGGAATTCATATCCTTGTTCTTTTAGCCATCTCAGAGCTTCGGGCAAGGCATAATGCAACTTGTCGATGCTCTTGAGCGAATCGTGAAAGGTAATGATAGACCCGTTGCGGGTATATCGCTTGACATTGTTGAGCACGTCCTCGGCTGTTATCCACTTGGAATAGTCGCGGGTGACGACATCCCACATGATGATGCGATACTTGCGGTTTACCCACCAATAGACCGTGGGCCGCATCCAGCCGTGGGGCGGTCTGAAGAGATGGGCGTGGATGAGCTCGTTGGCCTTGATGACATTGAGGGCATAGGTAATGCTCATGTGCTTGAACGAACCCAGGTGGTTGAAGGTGTGGTTGCCCACCTGGTGGCCCTCCTCGACGATGCGGTTGTACAGGTCATGGTGTCGCAACACGTTCTCGCCCACCATAAAGAAGGTGGCGCGCACTCCGAACTCCCTCAGCGTGTCGAGAATAAAGGGTGTGGTCTCGGGGAGAGGGCCGTCGTCGAACGTGAGATAGACGGCCTTCTCGTGAGAGTTCATTCTCCACACGGCTTTAGGGTAAAGCCAGCGTAGAAACGTAGAGGGTTGCTCGATAAACATGACTATCCTTCGGCATTAGGGTCAACACCACCACGGTTGCGGTAGATGGTGTAGAGCACGTTGAGCTGACGGAGCTGCTCCTTGGCGAGCTTACTGTCCACGAGTTCGGTCACATCGACTATCTGCTGCATGATATAGAGCTGGGTGAGACACTCGTTGTAGTACTGGTGGAAATTGGCGTCGTTGAGGGTAACATACCACGACATGTACTGGGTGGCGTCGCGCCAGAGGTCGTTGATAATCTTCTTGGCCTTCGCCTTGGCACCGAGGAGGGCATACGCCCTGGCGATGTCGCCGCCTCCGCCGATATAGCGCAGGGGCAGGTTGTAGGTGGGAAGACACTTCTCGGCCTTGGCAAGCACCTTGGCTGCCTTGTCGGTCTTGCCCTCGGTGATAAGCTTGAGCGCAAGGGTTGCCATAAGCTGTCGATGGGTGTAGCACATGCGGCGAACTGTCTCGTCGAGATAGATGCCGGGCTTCTCGAGACCGCCAAACTTGTAGCGGTTCATTACATTATTATATGTAGTCTCGGTGTCGAAGTTGTTGCCGTCCTTGGTGGTGAATGGAGAGATACGGTAAGCCAAGCCCTCCTGGATGAAGTTGTCGCCAAGGTTCATGTAGTTGTCTTCGCCCACGGTCATGGCGACATAGATAGGACGTGTCCACTGGCTGTTGGCCACCATCTCGAGCATCATGAGGTCGTTCTTGTAGAGCGCGCGCTTGCCCTTGAGCGAGATGACCATCCGGTCGGGGATAGAGTCAGAGACCATCATCATGCCGCTACGGCGCACGGCGTCCTTGTCGATGGTGACATAGACGGTGTCGGTGGGGATGACGTGGGTGGTGGGGTCGTTGCTCAGAACCCAATGCTGCATGATGTTCTTCAGTTCGAAGGGGTTCTCGCCGAAGGTCTTGACTGCCTCTTCCTTGTCCTGCTCATAGAACTTAAGCACCTGCTCCTTGAGCTCGGGACGCACTTCGACATAGTCGTTGGTACCGATACAGTACTGGAGACGGTTCCAGGTGATGGGGAGTGAAGGAGAGGTGTAGGCGGGACGGCGCATCTGGTCGATATACCAGTCGGTAGCAAGATAACTGAGGTTGCAGACGCGCGCATCGGTACGCACGCCCTCTACATCCTGATTGTACCAGAGTGGGAAGGTATCGTTGTCACCATTGGTAAAGATGATGGGGTTGCCCTTGTCCTGCAGGGTGTTGAGGTAGTTCTGTCCGAAGTCGCGGCAGGTGTATCGGCCACTGCGGTCGTGGTCGTCCCAGGTCTGGCTGGCCATCTGCACGGGGATGAGCAGACACACGGCACCTACAACGCTGCTGATGATGACGCTCTCCTTCTTGAAGCGGCGCGCAATCATGTCGATGATGGCAGCGACGCCCATACCACACCAGATGGCGAAGGCATAGAACGAGCCGGCATAAGCATAGTCGCGCTCTCGGGGCTGTCCGGGAGTCTGGTTGAGATAGATGACGATGGCGAGACCGGTCATGAAGAACAGGAATGCCACTACCCAGAACTGGCGCTCGCCCCGGCGTCCGCGGAAGAGCTGCCAGAAGAGTCCGATGATACCGATAAGGAGGGGCAGACAGTAGAATACGTTGTGCCCCTTATTGTTCTTCAGGTCGTCGGGCAGGTTGTCCTGATTGCCGAGACGCCAGTTGTCAAACCATTTGAAACCAGTAATCCAGTTACCCTTCTCCAGAGCGCCGTGGCCCTGAATATCGTTCTGACGACCGGCAAAGTTCCACATGAAATAACGCCAATACATGAAGTTGCACTGGTAAGAAAAGAAGAACTTGAGGTTATCCCACTGCGAGGGGACCTTAACCTGCACGGGTTGGCCACAGCGGTCGTAGTTGACGATATCGCCCTGAACGCCACCCATCCAGTCTTCATACTCCTGGGCATGGGCACGGTCGTGCATACGTGGGAAAACCATATTCTGGGCATAGACATAGCGGTCTTTGGTATTGACAATGAAGTAAGAGTCCTTCTCGTCTTCACTGCTCTTCTCCTTACGGCTGTAGATGGGCGCGCCCGTCTTCATACGAGGCACACACATGCCGTCTTTCTCATCGAGGGCCACCTCAGAGGTGTAAGCCTGGCCGTAGAGCAGCGGGCTGTCGCCATACTGGTCGCGGCTGAGATAGCTGCCGAGGGTGAAGATGTCCTCGGGAGAGTTCTGGTCCATAGGAGGATTGGCTGCCGAGCGGATGACGATGAGCGCGTAGCTCGAGTAGCCTATCATGAGCATCAGCATGCAGAGCAGCGCGGTGTTCTTGATACGCGATGACACGAGATGCACGGCCTTGCCGGCACTGCCCTTACGCTTGTAGTTGAGCACAAACCACAGGATGGCGAGCACGATGGCTCCGGTCACGGCTGCCTTGATGCCGAAACCGTAGAAGGGGATGCCCAACAATGCCACAGAGAGCAGGAATGCCACATTCTGGAGCTTGGGGTGACGGTTGGTATAGGTCTCGTAGATGGCCCATATCACGGTGCCCACAAGGAGTATCAGATAGATAATCTCGCCGGTATTGAACGGACAGCCAAGCACGTTGACAAACAGCAACTCAAACCATCCGCCCACGGTGATGATGCCAGGCACGACACCGTAAAGCACTGCTGCCACCAGGACAAACGAGATGGCGAGGGCAATAAGCGAACCCTTGAGCTCGACATTGGGGAACTTGCGGTAGGTGAACACCAGCACGATGGCGGGAATACACAGCAGGTTGAGCAGGTGTACGCCGATGCTCAAGCCGGTCATATAGGTTATCAGTACAAGCCAACGGTCGGAGTGGGGCTCATCGGCGTGGTCTTCCCACTTGAGGATAAGCCAGAACACAATGGCGGTGAAGGCGGAAGAATAAGCGTAGACCTCGCCCTCGACTGCAGAGAACCAGAAGGTATCACTGAAGGTATAGATAAGCGCACCTACCAGACCAGATGCCTCGATGGCTATCATGCGGCTGGTGGTCATATTGCTCCAGTCCTTGATTATCAGCCTGCGCGTAAGGTGGGTGATACTCCAGAAAAGGAAGAGAATAGTGGTGGCGCTGAGCAGCGCACTCATGGTGTTGACCATGCGGGCCACCATAGACGGGTCGCTTACAAACTGGGTGAAGAGGTTGGCGGTGAGCATGAAGAATGGTGCCCCAGGTGGATGGCCTATCTCCATCTTGTAGCCGGTGGTGATAAACTCCGGACAGTCCCAGAACGAGGCAGTCGGCTCAATGGTAGAACAATAGACTACAGCTGCCACAAGGAATGTAAACCAGCCGAGAATGTTGTCCACAATTTTGTACTGTTTCATTGTTATTATGTAATTATTAATAATTTCGGGCCTATATATACTTGCAAAGTTACTGCTTTTCGTGCAAGAAAGTGCAGTAATGATAAAGAAAATGAAAAGGATGTGTTCTTTTTAATCAGTTTTTACATTTCCGCGTGACAGACATGGTCACAGATAGGTCAAATATTGAGGAAATGCTCTTCGATTCTCTCATGGGGCATCGAAACGGTATCGTGGTAGTGGAGAGTGTGGTTGACACACGCCACATGGCGGGCATTGTCAATCACGGTGGCAATGTCGTGGCTCACGATGACGATGGCGCAGGAGCTGTTGAGTTCGGCAAGGGTCTGGTACATCTGCTCCTGAAAGCGCTTGTCGATGTAGGTGTTGGGCTCGTCAAGGATAAGCACCTCGGGGTTGGAGACGACAGCACGCGCAAGCAACACGCGCTGAAGCTGGCCACCAGAGAGCTGGCCTACATGATGACTGGCCAAGTCGCCGAGTTCAAGGCGGGAGAGGGTGTCGTCAATCTGGCGACGCTGATGGGCATCGAGGCGTCGCTGCCACCAATGGTGGGTCTTCAGACCAGAGGCTACAATGTCGTAGACGGAAATGGGGAAATGACGGTCTATCTGACTGTACTGGGGGAGATAGCCTATGCCGAGGTGGTCGACAGCCTCGCCGTCGCGGAAGAAAGTCACGCGTCCGGCATCGGGTTTCTTGAGTCCGAGGATGACACGCATGAGCGTGGTCTTGCCGCCGCCGTTGGGACCGATGACAGCCAGATAGTCGTGAGGGTAAATCTGGAGAGAGACATGCTCCAATACAGACTTGCCGTCATAACTGGCGCTGATGTTGTCGAGGGTGATAATGGGACTCATGGTTGTGGATGTGATAGCTGTGGATGATTGGGGCGAGCGGCTACTTCAACCGCTTGGCGGTGAGGAGCATCTCGTCTTCCCAGTTATAACTGAGGGGATTGATGGTGATGACCGTAGCGCCGGTCTCACGGGCTACGATGCGCGTATTGCGGTTGGCAAACTCCTTCTGGAGAAAGAGGCACTTCACCTGGTTGTCCTTGGCTACCTTGATGGTGGCCATCAACTGCGACACAGAGGGTTCGCGTCCTTCCTCTTCAATGGGTATCTGGCGCAGACGGTAGTCTCGGGCGAAATAAGTGAGTGATGGGTGGTAGACAAGGAAGGCTGTGGACTTGTCGCGGGTAATCTGCTCGCGGATATGGGTATCGAGGATGTTGATACGGCTGACGAGGTTCTCAAGGTTGGCCTTGAAGTAGAGGCTGTCCTTGGTGTCTACCGCCGCGAGGGCACGGTAGATGTTGCGGGCGATGATCACAGCGTTCTGGGTGCTCATCCAGGTGTGAGGGTCGGGATGTCCGTGCATGGTCGTGGCCATCTCTATCCCCTGGGAAGAGTCGATGACGATGGTATGGGGCGCGTTCTTCTCAAGTTTCTTCATCCAGGCACGCTCAAAGCCTATCTGCCCTACCTTAATATACATGTCGCTCTTGGAGAGGTCTATCATCTGGCGCGCGGTGGGCTCGTAGGTCTCGGGGTTGCTGCCCTTGGGCACCATCGACTTGACGACAAACCTGTCGCCGGCTATCTGCTCGGTGAAATAGCGCAAAGGCTCGATACTGACAATGATGGAGCGCGTGTCTTCAGCACTTTTCATGCTGCAAGAACCCAATAGCACTACGCCCGCAAGGAATAAAAGAGATGTAGGGATTCGCATAATATGTCATATTACTAATGAAGCGCCTGCGGCAAGGGCTATGTAGCGTATCAACTTGCCCAGGGTGATGCTGGTAAATGTAATGCAGAGATTGGCCTTCATCAATCCCAATGCCACGCTGATGGCGCTGCCCAATACAGGCAGAAACGAGAAGACGCCAAGCCATGCGCCGTGGCCGGAAAGGAACCTCTGCGCCCGTTCCACCTTCTCCTTCTTGATGTGGAGGTACTTCTCTATCCACTCCATCTTACCCATACGGCCTACGCCGTAATTGAACATGGAGCCAGCTACATTGCCTATCGTGGCATAGATAATCAGATAGACCGGATTAAGGCCTGCCGCCAGCAAGCCCAACATGATGGCTTCACTGGAGAAGGGGAAGACACTTCCAGCAAGGAACGAGGACAGCAGCATGCCCCAATAGCCGAAATCTATCAACATAATACTAAGTTGCAAAGGATTAACGCCACACTGGCGGCGGCGATGACAAGGAAAGTGACATTACTGGTTTTGGTGTGGCTGAGCGCCAGGAAATGGGCAATCAGCGGCGAGGTGTTGACGATGAGCAACGGGAGCAGCGCAGCATAGCTCTGGGGCTGCAGGACGATAAACACACTCAGCACAATCTGCATGATAACCAGGAACTCATAAATCATACGGGTGCTGATGCGGTCATTGTAACTCGTATGGAGATAATGACACATTCCCAGCACACCCATCAGCAGCACAAAGATGATGGTCAGGGTGACCATGAGCGGGAGGGAGGCGAAGTCGGCCAACGCGTCGACGCTCGCAATCGTCAGCAGATAGTCTGTATGCTCTGTCAATCTGTGGGTATAGACCAGATAGCAACCCACAAGCCAATAAGGGAGCGTCAGACCCATGAGTGACGCCAACAGGGTGCGACTGCTGAAAGCCAGCATCTTGGTGGCGAGCAATATCCATAGCACCGGCAACAGCCAGAGCACACGCATCCATATCATGGAGACCACTCCCAGACAGACAAAGGCATAGAAGACAATGCCCGTGGCCTGCTTGTCCTGATAGGAATGGAAAAGGAGCGTATAGAAAATGGCGAACCCCAAAGCCGCGACGCCACTCTGGATGTGGGGGAACAGGAAGAGCGACGTCATGCTGAACACGAGAAACGCACAGGAAACCATACGGCTATAGATGCGTATGAGGGCGTGATGGTTGTTCATCAGCACCATGAGGTAGGTGGCGAGTATGAGCATGCCGAACTCCGCCCACAGATTGTGGGTAAAGAGCCCGGCAGCCAGGTATACCGCCACGGCTACCACTGCCACGAAGGGCAGCGCATATCTGCTTTCGGCTAATCTGTTCTGTATCCGTTTCATTCGTTACTCTTGTCTGCTCCCTGCCGCAGGTCACGGCAGAGAGCCTGGGGGTTATGCTTGTGTCACTTGAGGTCCTGACCGATGTCGCTTCTGAAGTACTTGTCCTTGAACTGTATCTTCTGGGCTTCACCGAAACTCTTGCGGAGGGCTTCTTCACGGTCTTTGCCGTACGACGAGACAGCTATCACGCGGCCACCGGCAGTGACCACTTCGCCGTCTTTGACTGCCGTACCGCTATGGAAGACGATGCTGCCCTCCACGCTGTCGATACCGCTAATGGGATAACCTTTCTCGTAGTGCTCGGGGTATCCGCCGCTGACGAGCATGATGCATACGGCTGCGCGAGGATCAAACTCTATCTTGCGATCAGCCAGATTGCCCTCGGCAACACCCTCAAAGAGGTCCACGATGTCGCTCTTCAGCCTCAGCATGACGCTCTCGGTCTCGGGGTCACCCATACGGCAGTTGTATTCTATCACCATAGGCTCGCCATCGACATTGATGAGTCCGAAGAAGATGAAGCCTTTGTAGTCGATACCTTCCTCGGCGAGGCCATCGACTGTAGGACGGATGATGCGGTCTTCCACCTTCTTCATCCATGCCTCGGTGGCAAAGGGAACGGGCGTAACACTGCCCATACCGCCAGTATTCAGACCGGTATCGCCCTCGCCGATACGCTTGTAGTCCTTGGCCTCGGGCAGGACCTTATAGTTCTTGCCGTCGGTAAGCACAAACACAGAGCACTCGATACCGCTGAGGAATTCTTCGATGACCACACGCGCAGAGGCATTACCGAACATACCGCCGAGCATCTCGCGCAGCTCTTTCTTGGCTTCGTCGAGCGTGGGGAGGATGAGCACACCCTTGCCGGCACAAAGTCCGTCGGCCTTGAGCACGTAGGGAGCCTTGAGGGTTTCGAGAAACTTCAAGCCTTCATCAAGGGTGGTACCGTCGAAGGTCTCGTAGCGTGCCGTGGGGATATTGTGGCGCTTCATAAACTGCTTGGCAAAGTCCTTGCTGCCCTCGAGCACGGCACCGGCCTTGGAGGGACCTATCACGGGCACACCGGCAGTACGCTCGTCGGCCTTGAAGTCGTCGTAGATGCCCTTGACCAGCGGGTCTTCGGGGCCTACCACAACCATATCCACACCGTTGTCGGCGACAAACTGCTTGAGCGACTCAAAATCATCGGCCTTGATAGCCACATTCTGCCCCACACCGGCCGTACCGGCGTTTCCGGGAGCGATAAAGAGGTTCTCCACTTTCTCGCTTTGAGCGATTTTCCAGGCCAAGGCGTGTTCGCGGCCGCCGCTTCCTAACAATAATATCTTCATGACTGTATATGAATTATAGGTTTATGTCTTTACTTGAGATAGTCAAAGAAGTACTGACTGATGCGCTCATGGAGATGGGTACTCTGATGACCGCGCATGTTGTGGGGTTCACCGGGATAGGCAAAGAAGTCGGGCTGGGTGCCGGCGGCGATACATGCCTTGAGAAAGGTGAGGCAGTGCTGAGGCACGACGGTAGGGTCGTTGTAGCCGGTGATAATCTGGAGCTTGCCCTTGAGGTCCTTGGCCTTGTAGAGCAGCGATGTCTTCTTGTAGCCTTCAGGGTTAGTCTGCGGGGTGTCCATGTAGCGCTCGCCATACATCACCTCGTACCAGTGCCAGTCGATGACGGGACCACCGGCCACGCCTACCTTGAACACGTCGGGGTAATTGGTCATCAGCGAGATGGTCATAAATCCGCCGAAGCTCCATCCGTGAACGCCGATTTTGTCTCCATCGACATAGGGAAGGCTCTTCAGATATTCCACACCTTTCATCTGGTCTTTCATCTCTTCCTGACCCAACTGGCGGAACGTAACCTGCTCAAAGGTTTTGCCACGATGCTCGCTGCCGCGATTGTCGAGGATGTAGAGCAGATAGCCCTTGTCGGCCATATAGGTCTCCCAACTGCGGCTGCCATAGTGCCAGCTTGCTTCGACATTGTGGGCGTGGGGACCGCCATAGACATAGACGATGGCGGGATACTTCTTGGCGGGGTCGAAGCCTGTGGGCTTGACCATACGCCAGTAGAGGTCGGTGGTACCATCAGCTGCCTTCACCGTACCACAACTGTACTCGGGCACGCGATAACCCTTCCAGGGGTCGGGGGCAGAGAAGTAGTCGAGCTTCTTGCCGTTGTCTACATTGATGATGGCGATATTGCGAGGGGTGTCAGGTGTAGTGTAAGAGTCATAGAGGTACTGACCGTCACTGCTTATCTGGGCACTGTGCCAGCCCTCGCCATTGGCGTCGATGAGGGTGCGCTTGCCGGTAACACAGTCTACCATGAACACGTTCTTCTGGATAGGACTGAGGGCATTGCCGGTGATGATGACACTCTTGCGACGGGCGTTGAAGCCTACCACCTCAAACACTTCCCACTCGCCCTGGGTGAGGGGCTTGATGTCTACCGACTCGGTATTGCCAGCCATACGACTGCCATGCTTGCCGATGGAGCAGAGGTAGAGGTGGTTGTAACCGTCGCAACGGCTCTGCATGATAAAGGTGGAGCTGTCCCAAGGCAGGAACATGATGGGGTTCTGCGGCTCTACGTATTTCTCGTCGGTCTCACGATAGAGCTCGCCACTCTTTTCGCCTGTCTGTGCGTCGTAACAGGTGAGACGGCTGTCGTTCTGGTCGCGGTTGAGTTCAAACATATAGACCTTGCTGCCGTCGGCGCTCCAGGCGATGTTGGTGAAGTAGCGGTCGGTGGGGTCGCCGGCTTTGAGATAGACGGTTTTGCCGGTGTTGAGGTCAAAGACACCCACGGTCACCTTGTGAGAAGTCTCGCCGGTCATGGGATACTTGTCGGGAGCGGCGGTAGCTATGCAGCTCTCGGTCTCGGGGTGGTTGAAGTTGATTTCAGGGATGTTGACCTGGGGATAGTCAGTCACCATCGACTGGTCCATGCGGTAGAAGGCCAGACGCGTACCGTCGGGACTCCAGAAGGTGCCCTTGTGTATGCCAAACTCATCGCGGTGTACGCTCTGTCCGTAGACGATGTTGCGCGAACCGTCGGCAGAGAGTTGCCACTCCTTCACGCCGCGCTGCACATAGAGGTTGTTGTCCTTGAGATATGCCACAGCCTCACTGGCAGCACAGGTCTCGAGGATATCGCCATCTATCTGGCGCTCGCTGAGCAGTGCCTTCTTCTTGAAGTCAAAGGTGTATATCGTGTGTCCTTCGCGGATGACCACGATGCTCTTGTCGGCATAGGGAAACTGCGCGTTGTAGAGCGAGTGTACCTTGCGGCTCTTGGTGGGACCAGCCCACTGGTTTACCTCATTGATGGCAAAGAGACGGCGCTCCTTGCCGCTCTTCTTGTCTACGATGAAGCAGGCCTCGGCATCCTGACGCACCAGCTGGTTGCCCCACCAGGTGCACCAGCGGTTCTGCACACGCATGTTGTGGAAGTTTCTGCCGCCAAAGTTGATGTCTTCAAGGGTGAGTCCCTTGTCGCCTGTCTGCTCCTTGACCATACCTACCTGCTGTGCGGTCTGTGCCTGCACGCCCATTGATAACATTGCTGCCATAGCGATGAATGATGTCTTGATATTCATGACCTCTACCTTATTATATATATATTATACTGACAGCCCCGGTGCCTCCCCCGTTGCGGTGCATAGGGATGGAAGCACCCTGACTGCTGTCCTGATGATTAATCTTCTGTCTCGGCGTCGTATGTCTTGAAGGGATTGCGCTTGCCACCCTTGCTGCCGCCCTTGCCGCCACGGCTGTCCTTGCCACGACGGTCGTTGTCGGTGAAGCGGGGACGGGGACGGTCCTGACGGTCGCCGAAGCGGTCGTCCTTGCCACGACGGGCAGGACGCTGCTTGTCGTCAAACGAGTGGAACTTGAATGAGCGGATGTCGCCTTCCTCGTTTTCCTCGTGCTCGTCCAGACGGCGCTTGAACTCACGCTCCTTGCGGAAGCGGTGCTTCTGTGCCATCTCGCGCTTCTCGTCTTCGGTCTTCACCACACCGCCCTCAGAGCGGAAGTCGCGCATCTTGCCGTCGAAGATGGCATACTTGCGGAACTCGCACTCCAGACTGCCGTTGTAGACGGGTATCTTGATAGAGGGCTTCAGACCTATCTGGTCGAAGCATTCCTCGCGGTAAGAGAGCACCCAAGCCTCGTTGCCCATGAACTGGTGCTTGAGACGCTCGCCTATCATCTTGTAGGTGGCGAGCAGGTTGGGGGTAGAGATGCGTTCGCCGTAAGGAGGATTGGTCACCATGATGCTCTTGTTGGCAGGCTTGGTGAAGTTCTTGAAGTCGGCATTCTCTATGGTGATGTCCTTGGTGAGTCCGGCGGCACGCACGTTCAGACGCGCGGTGTTTACCGCCTTCATATCCACATCATAACCATAGATGTGGTGTTCGAACTCGCGCTCGCGAGAGTCGTCATTGTAGATGTTGTCGAAGAGGTCGGCGTCGAAGTCGGGCCACTTCTCAAAGGCAAACTCCTTGCGGAAGACACCAGGGCTGATGTTGCGGGCTATCAGTGCAGCCTCGACCAGCAGCGTGCCCGACCCACACATGGGGTCTATGAAGTCACACTCGCCCTTCCAGCCTGTCATGAGTATCATGCCGGCTGCCAACACCTCGTTCAGAGGTGCCTCTACGCTCTCCTGACGGTAGCCACGGCGGTGCAGAGACTCGCCGCTCGAGTCGAGGCAGAGGGTTGCGTTGTCTTCGGCGATATGGATATGCAGACGGATATCAGGGTTGGTCACAGAGATGTTGGGGCGGTTGCCGGTCTGTTCTCTGAACTGGTCGACAATGGCATCCTTGACCTTATAGGTTACGAAGCGGGAGTTGCGGAATTCCTCTGAGTAGACCACCGAGTCAACGGCGAAAGTCTTGCCATCAAGGATATACTTCTGCCATTCTATCTGCTTTACGGCCTCATAGACGTCCTCGGCAGAGCGGGCCTTGAAGTGTTTGATGGTTTTGAGGATACGGATGGCGGTGTGCAGCTGGAAGTTGGCGCGATACATCAGCTCCTTGTCGCCGGTAAACGACACCATGCGGCGTCCTATCTGTACGTTGTTAGCACCCAATTGGGTCAGCTCTTGTGCCAAAATGGGCTCCAGGCCCATGAAGGTTTTGGCGATGAGTTCAAATTCCATTGTTATTATCGTCTTTGTTCTTTATGTATTTGCTTGTCTGAGGGGCCATGTCGTGCATCACCCAAGTATTGGCGCCCACCACACAGCCTTCGCCGATAGTGATGCGACCCAGGATGGTGGCATTGGCGTAGACCACCACGTTGTCTTCGAGGATGGGATGGCGGTCGATACCCTTGATGGGGTTGCCCTGGTCATCGAGGGGGAAACTGCGGGCGCCCAGCGTCACTCCCTGATAGAGCTTCACGTTGCGGCCTATGCGGCAGGTCTCGCCGATTACCACACCCGTGCCATGGTCTATGGCGAAGTGGTCGCCAATCGTGGCGCCAGGGTGAATGTCGATGCCGGTCTCCGAGTGGGCCATCTCTGTCATCATCCTGGGGATGAGGGGAACGCCAAGGAGGTATAGCTCATGCGCTATACGATAGTTGGACAGGGCCTTGATGGTGGGATAGCAGCTGATAATCTCGGCAAAGCTCTTGGCGGCAGGGTCACCCAGATAGGCGGCGTCGACATCGGTGGCAAGCCGGCGGCGCAACTCAGGCAGACGCGCTATCAGCTGCATAGCCTTGTCCTTGGCCTCACGCCGCAGAGCCGACACGGCATCATCGGGGCGCGCTGCGCAGAGCACGTCACGTGTCTGCTGTTCGAGCAGGTGGTGCAACTGTTCGACAGTGACACCGATATGGAAGCGTAAGGTATTGGGGTCGACCGATGATTTGCCGTAGTAGCCTGGAAATATAACCGCTCTTGCCAACTGGACGATCTCTTCGAGGACGGGCCACGAGGGAAATGAGCGCCCACAGATAAGCCCCTCTAACGAAGAGGGGTCGGCAAGGGCATCGATGGTTTGTGTCAATATGTGTTCGGTAGAGCTATTACTCATCTGTCGTATCAGCATGTTGCTATTAAGATGCAAAATTACAAATAATTATTGATTTTCCGACAACGCCGGAGGCAAAATCACACATATTTATATTTATTATGACAAAACTCGAGCCAGAAAGAGGCGATTTGGCCGACAGCCTCCATGCTTACGCCATCGCCCAGTGGCCATAGATGGGTACACAGACCACCGTCTGCGACCCACTGACCATCATGGGCAGACCACTGACCATCGTCGTCGGCTCGTATCAAATGATACGTGAGCACGTGCCAATTGTCACGTGACCGCGTGACATACGATACGGGCTCACGTGACTTATGATACGAGCCTACAAAAGTCATCAGCACGGCGACATCGCAGCCTCAACAATCGCTATATCAATGCTTTACAAGAACCGCGACAAGGGCTGTCGCGCTGGGCACAAACACAAAAGCAAAAGAGGAAGCCTACCCTATCTCGGTGACTTCCTCTTTCATCGTAGTGACTCCGTTGGGATTCAAACCCAAGACCTTCAGAACCGGAATCTGACGCTCTATTCAGCTAAGCTACGGAGCCATAACTGTGATGCAAAGTTACAGCTTTCTTTTGAAATGTGCAAAATTCCTATCATTTATTTGCAGCGGCGCACAGATTGTCAATACATTTCCCATAATTATCGACAAATTGACAAAATAAAACGACATTTAGTTTGCAGTTTATAAGAAATTATATACCTTTGCAAGCAATTTAACACGAAATCATGAGTAAACTTATCATCAATAAAGAATACAAGCGTGTACTTGACCGCCGTCAGACCGAACATGGCATCAAGCTGGTCAAGGACTTCTTCCAGCAGAACCTCTCGACCGAACTGCGGTTGCAACGGGTTACTGCTCCGCTCTTTGTGCTCAAAGGACTGGGCATCAACGACGACTTGAACGGCACCGAGCGCCCCGTGACGTTCCCCATCCTCGACCTGGGCGACGCCAAAGCCGAAGTGGTGCACTCGCTGGCCAAGTGGAAACGGCTCACGTTGGCTGAATACGAGATTGAACCGGGCTACGGCATCTATACCGACATGAACGCTATACGCGCCGATGAAGAACTGGACAATCTGCACTCGCTCTACGTGGACCAGTGGGACTGGGAAGCGGTGATAACCAATGAGGAGCGCACAGTGAGTCATCTCAAGAACGTGGTAGAGCGCATCTACGCCGCCATTCTGCGCACCGAGTATCTGGCGTGTGAGACTTATCCGCAACTGAAGGCATTTCTGCCACGACAGATACACTTCATACACAGCGAAGAACTGCTCCAGATGTACCCCGACCTCACCCCCAAGGAGCGCGAAGACGCCATCTGCCGCAAGTGGGGCGCCGTGTTCATCATCGGAATTGGTGGCCGGCTGAGCGACGGCAAGAAGCACGACGGCCGCGCTCCCGACTACGACGACTGGACGACCATGGGCGAGAACGGGAGGGCCGGACTCAATGGCGATATACTGATTTGGTACCCCATACTCAACCGTTCGTTTGAGCTGTCGTCCATGGGCATCCGCGTAGACAAGGAAGCCCTGCTGCGCCAGTTGGCCCTCGAGGGCAAGGAAGACCGCAAGGAGCTCTACTTCCACCGTCAGCTGCTCGACGGAAAGCTGCCGCTGAGCATCGGAGGCGGTATCGGGCAGAGCCGACTGTGCATGGTGCTGCTCCACAAGGCACATATCGGCGAAATCCAGGCGAGTATCTGGCCCGAAGACATGCGCCGCGAGTGTGCCGAGGCTGGTATGCCTCTGATATGAGACCATTTTTCACTTAATATTTATCAGAAAAGGGACGCAGGAAGACCACAGGCCTTCCGCGTCCCTTTTCGCATTTCTCTTGGTGGTGACTGCGCGCGCTCAGTCAAACCTGCACCGCGGGTTCATCTCCTGCGGACTCTGCCAGTCGATGCCCATCGCGGCGAGGACATCCCTCTTGATGCTCCAATACTTGAAGCAGAAGCCCATACCTCGCCACGACAGCCGTGTCTTGTTGTAACAACGGCGCTCTACCTCATAGATAACCTCTTCCCACTGCTCTGTGCGCTCGACAGGACAGAAGCGGAGCGTGGCGTGGTAACGCTCCATCCACTCGTCGTCGCTCACGGCGGGGTCGATATAGTCTGCCAGCTTCTGGCGGGCACGCTCCACATCGTCAAAGACATCCAGCTGGCGACGGTAGCCGGCTGCATCGCCAGCATAGTCGTCGAAGGAGGTATCGGTGGCAAGGTCCTGCGCGTCGTCGATAAGGGCGCGCATCGACAACTGGTACTCGCGCACCTTGAGCGCAAATCGGGGCACATCGAGTTCGTCGACACACTCCATCATCATGTCGAGCAGACGCACACGGGTGTAAGGCGACAGCTCGCCCTCGACCCGCAACGGCAGGCGGGTGGTCATAAACTCAAACGCCTCCTGTGCCAGGGCGATATTGCGCCACCGCTTGGGCGTAGAGGCAAACCCGTCTATCTTGGAGAACAGCTTGCCCAGTCTCTTGATGTCCTTTTCCATATCAGTCTTCTTCTATAATCTGTTCGGGAGGCCATATCATGTCCATGATGGTCTCTGCGTCATAGTTGCCATGCTCCAGGGCGGTCATGAGCAGGTCGTAATAGCGCTCCATGTCGTCCATAAACTCCTCGGGGTCGTTGTTTTCGGCAGCCAGAGTCATCCATGTCCATGCTTCATCGTGTTCTGGGGCCAGACATCCACGGTCGATGCCCTCGAGGAGTATCTGTCTGAAGAGCTCGGGACGAACGAGGCGGAACGTACTCCAGTCATCGGAAGCGGAGAGGAGCGCTTTCATGGGATAGGCTTGCACATAACCACCGTCGACAGCCTGGTCGAGCAGCCCCAACACCTCTTGCTGGCGTAGGAGGGTATCGTAGTGGGCGCAGTCGGGAGTGAGGGCGTGTATCTCACCGATGTCGTAGGCCATATCGGCGGCTTTAAGATAATTGTTCAGTGCTGGGTCCATAGCATAAGGGGTTATTAGTCTACAGATACATAAAGTTCAAAACGGCAGTAGTCATGGCCGTCGGTGTCGCAGTGATGACCGCCACCATAGCAGATATGGGTGACGCTGTCGCCATAACGGATGTCGATGCCGTCGTCATCGGCGCCGACAAAGACAAGCGGTTTCCACCGTCCGCCTTCACCACGCCACTTGAGGGCATCACCCGGGCTGAGCGCAGCAAGGTCATAGGTTTCCACTTCGTCATGGTCACAATTGGGGCCACCCATCATGGCTGGATAGAAAGAGTGGCATACTCTCACGCAGTGGGTCGCGGGCTGTCTGTCTGTTTGCATATCAGTGATTAGAATGGTTTCTCAAAATGCTGGTAGTCCTTGAGCGAGCGCCAGGCACCACCCCAGCTGAAGCCGTGCTGGAGGAAAAGGCGGTGGCAGAGGTCGCCGCGCTCTATCTTGTAGTCGAAGCGGCGCTCGCGATGGGTATAGGGTTCGGCGTTGGCTGGCTGGATGAACAGCCGGCCATTGGCACGCCGCTTGACATAGGGATTGTACAGCGGATTGATGTCAACAGCCATCCCCATGGCATGGGCAGAGACCTTGCGACTGCCAGCCACGGTGCGGTAGCAGAAGCAGGAGGTGTTGTTGGCCCGCATGGAGGTCTCGTCGTCAGCCCGATACTCGTCGACCAGCACCATGCGCGCGATGGGATAATGGGCATCGTAGAGCTGACGGAAGATAGCCACCAGGTCGGCAGCGATGCGGCGATGGCAGACCATCTCGCCGAGCACGATGCGGTCGTGGGCGTCGCGGTGGAGCAGCCGCAGATAGCGCAGGTCGGCTCGGGCTATGTGGGGATTGGGCATATAGGAGTAGCGCATACGGGCAAACACCGCATCGCTTATCTGCTCGATGGCAAAGCAGCGGTCTACGCCATAGCGTGTCACCTCCTGGGCACTCACCACAGTGCCGGCGCGCCACGAGTCCAGGTCGGCAGCGCTGGCAGCTGTCACCGCCAGCACCATCACCACCACCGCACAGAGCGCCTTCATCTGCCTGTCGGCCTTCTTCATCATCGTTGTCATATTCATACCTTCCTTTGCGTCCTCGACCCGTTGCCCCACTCCCCTATCGGTCGTGGCCATCGTCCGGCGGACATATATAATATACATAGGTGTACAAATTTAGCCAAAATATCGTTTGGAGTGGCATTACAAATGTTAAAATCATTAAAAACATCATCACTGCGGTAGGGATGGTAAGGGTAAGCGTTGTTATGGTAGTAGTAAGTTATAAAGTTATACTCTGTGAGAGAGTGCAATACTAAAAATAAAACCTTATGTAGATTATTGTACACTAACAGCCCACGTCTGCACAATGGCGTTTGTCAGCACGGGCTGTTTTTTTATGCCCTTCGGCCAAGCGATGGTCATCACGGCAACTTCCACGATACCGACAACCGTCCTGGCGGTTCAACCCATACTCGAGGAAGATAAAAAAAACACGCTAAAGATGAAAATAATAATCATTTCGTGAACGTATATGACTTTTTTGGAGTATTTTTGCAGATACAACGGGTTGCTGCATGGCAACACGCTAACTGCCATCAATGACAGAGAACCCATTTACGACACACCAACATAATAAACACGCACGATATAATGGCAAAGAAGAAAACAGAGAAAAAGCCAAAATCAATGGGCGAGGCCGTGGGCTTCGTCAACATACTGAGCAACGAGAAGGTCGACTTCATCCTGGGACTACTGGTGCTCTGCTTCGTGATATACATGGTCATCGCCATGGTATCCTACTTCAACACGGGTCAGGCAGACCAGAGCATACTCGACGACATGCGCCCGGGCGAATGGCTGAATTTCTCCCGCCAGTTTACCAATTACTGCGGGTCGCTGGGAGCTATGCTCAGCTACTGGCTCATTACCGTCAACTTCGGCTTTGCCGCATTCCTCATCCCCGTATTCCTGCTCATGGTGGCACTGTGGCTGATGCGCGCCTACAAGGTGAGCCTGCTCAAGTGGTTTGCCTGCATCACGGTGGTTATGGTATGGTGCTCGGTGACGCTGGCCAAGTTTCTCACGCCTTTCGCCGGAGATCTGGTGTTCAACCCTGGCGGCAGACACGGTCTGTACTGCGTGGACTTTCTGGAGAACCTCATAGGCCCGCCCGGACTGGTGGTGGTGCTGGCCATTACTGCCATCACCTTCCTTACCTATCTGAGCGCCGAGACCATCACCATCATCCGCAAGATGCTCAATCCCGTGGGCTATTTTACGTCCAAAATCCAGTTTACCATCAATACCCCCATCACCAATGTCAATGCCGACGATGATGAGGACACAAGCGATGACAGCAACGAGGACAACCCTGAAGACGAGGTGAGAGAAGAGTCTCGGGCTATGGTTGTGAACCTTTCGCCCGACGAGCCGACGGTCGCCACGCCCGTACCCGATATAGAAATTGAGCCTGCCGCCAACGACGAGCCCAAGGGCAGCACCCTGACCATCGAGGTGCCCAAGGGCGACGAGGCCACCCAGGCGAAGACGCTCACTGCCGACGAGATACGCAAGACTCCCATTGACCCCCGCGAGCCTTTCACGCGATACAAGTTCCCTACACTCAGTCTGCTCAAAGACCACAACGCCGGCAAGGGTAACGCCGTGGATATGGAGGAAATCAAGGTCAACAATGCCCACATCGTCGAGGTGCTGCGCTATTTCGACGTGAGCATCGACAAGATTAACGCCACCGTTGGCCCCACCGTAACCCTCTATGAGATTACGCCCACGCCAGGTACCCGAATTGCCAAGATACGCAACCTGGAAGACGACATAGCCATGAGCCTTGCCGCCGAGGGCATACGTATCATCGCGCCTATCCCCGGCAAGGGCACGATAGGCATCGAGGTGCCCAACAAGAAGAAATCGACCGTGTCGCTGGAGAGCGTGCTGGGCGTCAAGAAATTCAAGGAGACCAAGATGGAGCTGCCGATGGCTCTGGGCAAGACCATCACCAACGAGGTGTTCATGGTAGACCTTGCCAAGCTGCCCCACCTGCTTGTGGCTGGTGCCACGGGTATGGGTAAGTCGGTAGGACTCAACGTCATCATCAACTCACTGCTCTACAAGAAGCACCCCAATGAACTGAAGTTTGTGCTGGTAGACCCCAAGAAGGTGGAGTTTACCCCCTACAACAAGATAGCCCAGCACTTCATGGCCTGTCTGCCCGAGAACGACGACGAGCCCATCATCACCAACGTGCAGAAGGTGGTGCGCACGCTCAACTCGCTCTGCACACTGATGGACCATCGCTACGACCTGCTCAAGGCCGCAGGTGTGAACAAGATAAAGGACTATAACGCTCTTTACCTTAACCACAGGCTCAACCCGAACAACGGTCACGAGTATATGCCATACATTGTGGTAATCATCGACGAGTTCGGCGACCTCATTATGACTGCCGGCAAGGAGGTCGAGCTGCCTATCGCACGCATAGCCCAGCTTGCACGCGCCGTGGGCATACACATGATTATCGCCACGCAGCGTCCTACCACCTCTATCATCACCGGTAACATCAAGGCCAACTTCCCAGGCCGTATGGCGTTCCGCGTAGGAGCCCAGATAGACTCGCGCACCATCCTCGACCGCAAGGGCGCCGACCAGCTCATAGGTATGGGCGACATGCTGTTCCTCAACGGCTCTGAGCCAGTGCGCGTGCAGTGTGCCTTCATCGACACCGAGGAGATAAACGCCATCAACACCTATATCGAAGACCAGCCAGGTCCCGTAGAGCCTATGGAGCTGCCCGAGCCTGTCGACGTGTCGCAGGGCGAAGGCGCCAGCACACCCCGCGAGCCCATTGCCGACAAGGACCCAATGCTCAACGAGGTGGCACGATACGTGGTACTCAACCAGCAAGGCTCTACCAGCAGCATCCAGCGCAAGTTCAGCATCGGCTACAACCGCGCCGGACGCATCATGGACCTCCTCGAGCAATACGGCATCGTGGGTGCAGCCCAGGGCTCCAAGCCGAGACAGGTGCTGGTCAACGACGAGAACCAACTTAACAGTATTTTGTCAGATAAATGATGAAAAAGACTATCTTAATCACACTGATGGTGATGCTCACCCTCACCATCGGCGCACAGAACGCCGCCCAAGCCCGCAAGGTGCTTGACAAGACGGCTGCCGTGGTGAGCAACAAGAACGGCGCAACAGCCCAATTCACCCTTTCCAGCGCCAAGACAGGCACCGTGAGCGGACGGCTGTCGCTCAAGGGCAACAAGTTTCAGGTGACAACGCCCCACTCGATAATATGGTACAACGGCAAGACACAGTGGTCTTACCTCAAGTCGACCGAAGAGGTCAACGTGAGCACCCCCACCGCCGCCCAGCAGCTGCAGATGAACCCCTACAGATTTATCAATATGTATAAGACCGGCTACAACCTCGGTCTTACCGATAAAGGCAAGGCCTACTGGGTGCATCTCACTGCTCGGAACCCCAAAAACAGCGTGCCCGAAATCTATATCCTTATCGACAAGAAGACCTCGCACCCCGAGACCATCAAGATGCGCCGCGGCAAAGAGTGGACCACCGTCACCGTACGCAACTTCAAGGCTGGCCGTTTGGCCGACAGCGTCTTCACCTTCAACGCCAAGGAATTTCCCCACGCCGAGGTGGTCGACCTGAGATAGTCACTTATCCCCATCCTCAACCAGACCACGCTTGTTATGAACAGATACCAGATATTCAAGACGCTTCGCCATCACCGCAAACTGGCTGACCGTCGCGCCTTGAACTATGAGCAGAACCGCGCCGCCAAATACATCGTTTGGTTCTCCATGAGTTTCGGTTTCCTCTACATGTTGTTCCTTGCGGTGATGCTTTCGCTTATCGCCAACAACAGCCGAGGCACCACCCCGCTCGAATTCTGCTTCGGCCTTGCCCCGTTTCTGCTGTTGCTCGACTTCGCGTCACGCTTCATGGCCCAGCAGACACCAGCCCAGATAGTAAAGCCATACTATCTGCTGCCGCTGTCACGCTATGACTGCATCGACACGTTTGTCGCCACATCCATACTGACCCGCTACAATTTCACCTGGTTTGTCATCCTGGTGCCCTTCACGCTCATGTCGCTCGTCTTCAGCTACGGCGTGTGGATGTCGCTGGCGTTTCTGCTGGTGTGGTGGTTGCTCATAGCCGCCAACAGCCAGTGGTATCTCATCGTCAAGACCCTCACCACCGACACGCTGTGGTGGTGGCTCATGCCCGTGGGTGTCTATGGCACCATGGCGCTGCCCATCCTGCTCAAGTGGGGCAAGCTCAAGGGATGGGAAAACTTCTTTGACCTCTACGCCACCATCGGCACGCTGATGGAGCGTGGCAACATACTTATATATATAGGTGTGATAGCCCTGCTGGTGGTGCTCACGCTCATCAACCGCCGTCTGCAGTACACCCATGTACGCAGCGAACTGTTGAGGAAGGAAACGGTGAAGACCCACAACGTGTCGCAGATGAAGTATCTCGACAAGTATGGAGAGATAGGCATGTACGCCAAGATGGAACTGCGGCTGCTGATGCGCAACAAGAACCCCCGCAAGGGTCTGATAACGGCGTTCTTCATGGTGGCGGTATTCAGCATGGTCATCGTCTTTACCGACATCTACGACGGCGACTACTACTCATCGTTCTGGTGCATCTACTGCTATCTGCTCTTTGGCACCATGACGGTGATGCAGGTCATGAGCTACGAGGGCAACTACATCGACTGTCTGCTCACCCACAAGGAGAACATACTGATGCTCCTTCGCACCAAATACTACATCTACAGCACCCTGTTGCTATGGCCTTTCCTGCTGATGCTGCCACAGGTGATAGCTGGCAAATGGAGTCTGCTGATGCTGATAGCCTACGGCGTGTTCACCGCAGGCTTCCAGTACTTCACCATCTTCCAGCTGACGATATACAACAAGCAGACCATGCCTCTCAACACCAAGTTTACGGGCAAGGCGGGCATCAACGGCAACTATGTGCAGATGCTGGTAAGTTTTGGAGTATATCTGGGACCGATGCTCATCATCTGCCTGCTCAGACTGGTATGCAGCAACACGGTGTCGTATATCATCATGATGCTTATAGGACTGGTCTTCATCGCTCTGCACAAGATATGGCTGCGCAATATCTACAACCGGTGGATGAAGCGACGCTATGCCAACATGGCGGCACTGAGGGCGTCGCGATAGTCATCGACGAGGCAACTCGGCCATGAGTGTCTGGATGTAAGGGCGCTGCCAGTCGTCGGCGTGATAGCGGCAGCCGCCACAGCAGAGGATGTCGACATCGGCGACCACACGCCCTTCGCGCCGGTCTTCACGGGTGCTGCCCAGCTGCTGCTCTATCTCCTTGGTAGCGGCATGCAGCGTGGCGTAGTCCTGGTCTGTCTCCATCCACGCCAGGCAGTTGGCAAACGGCGCCGCCTCTATGCCTATAGCTGGAGTGACGAGCTGCCGCGTGAAGCGGATGGACGGAAAGCGGGCGGCAAGCGCAGCCTGGAGTCGGGGCATATTGACGGGCGCATCTACGTTGCACCCGAGCGCCAATATCACGATGGGTGAAGGGTCGGTGGTCATACTTATAGGGTTTGTTGCTGCAAAAGTAACTAAAATAATCGAAGATATCGGGGGCGTGAGCCCCTTTTTTTGTTGCACAGCCATCGGCATCGGCAGCGTGAGCGCCAACAAGCTCATGGAAGGGCTCGATAAGTACCTTGCAAAGCACGAAACGGAGAAATCGAAGCACGAAACAATAAAATCGAAGCCTGAAACCGTGATTTCACGCTTTGCAATATTGTTATGGATGCTCTTCGTGGGTTTGAGAGCGGCTGAAAAGATGGTTGGAACGACTGCATCGGTGGTGAAAACACCCTCATCGGCGGTTGGAACGACTGCTTCGGTGGTGAAAACATCCCCATCAGTGGTAAAAATACCCCCATCGGTGGTGAAAACGCTCCCGACGGTGGTGAAAACGCTCCCATCGGTGGCGACGAGAGCAGAAGCGGTGCGCTACTTTTTTGCGAATTATTTGGCACTGACTGCCGATAATCCATCTTTTATCGTTAATTTTGCAGAAACATATATCAGTAGCATGAGAAAAATCTGTATTTTCCTATATGCCCTCCTGCTCTGTCTGTCGTCATACGGACAGGCCCGCAGGAACACGCTATACCAACAATATATCAACCAGTATAAGGACCTGGCGATACAGCAGATGCTGCGCTACCGCATCCCGGCGAGCATCACGCTGGCTCAGGGACTGCTGGAGAGCGGCGCCGGACGAAGCGACCTGGCCATCAAGGGCAACAACCACTTCGGTATCAAGTGTCACGACTGGACCGGTGCCACCACCTATCATGACGACGACTTGAGACAGGAGTGCTTCCGCGCCTACAACACGGTGCTGGAGAGCTACGAGGACCACAGCCGTTTTCTCTCTACCAAGCCCCGCTACCGCAAGCTCTTCTCGCTGAGCCAGACCGACTACCGCGGATGGGCACACGGACTAAAGGCAGCCGGATATGCCACCAACCCGCAGTATGCCTACAAGCTCATCAACATCATCGAACTCTACGGGCTCGACCAGTATGACCGTGCCAAGACCTACGACCGCTACATAGCCCGACACTCGGGTACGGAGCGCATCACTCCCGACAATCCTACGCTGCACCCCATCTACTATTTCAACAAGAACTACTACATCTACGCCCGTGAGGGAGAGACGTTCAAGATGCTGAGCAAGGAGATTGGCATCAGTGCGCGCAAGCTGGCCAAGTACAACGAGCGCGACAAACGCGAAACGCTGCACAAGGGCGACATCATCTATCTGAAGAAGAAGCAGAAGCGCGCGCCCAAGGAGTTCAAGCACCGTCCCCATGTGGTCAAGGCCGGCGACAGCATGTATCTCATAGCTCAGAAATACGGCATGCGCCTGGAGAGCCTGTACAAGAAGAACGGCCTCGGCCCCGACTACCAGATACGCGTGGGCGACACGCTGAGGGTAAGATAGCAGAAACGAATAAAGCGTGGCTCGGGCCACGCTTTATTCGTATATATCGTCGGGGGTTGTCATCGCGGTGCGCGGTCAGAGGGTCAGCCTCAACCCGTCGTAGGCAAAGGCGAAGCCCTCGGGCAACCGGGCATTGGCCTCGTCATGGAACCCTAACTGGTGGGTCATGTGGGTGAAGTAGGTATGGCTGGCGCCGACGCTGCGGGCAAAGGCTATGGCATCATCGACCAGCATGTGGCTGTGGTGGGGCTTCTCCCAGCGCAGGGCGTTGACCACGAGCGTCTCGACGCCGCTGAGCAGCTGTCGGTCTTCGTCGGAGATGGTCTTCATGTCGGTGATATAGGCCAGGGAGCCAAACCGATAGGCCATGATGGGCATCTTGCCGTGCATCACCCGCAGGGGCAGCACGTCGATGTCGCCCACGCGGAAGGGCTTGTGAGGCTCGAGCGTGTGTACGTTGAGCCGGGGCACTCCGGGGTAAAGATGCTCGGTGAAGCAGTAAGGCATGGCGCGATGGATGCCACCGACGGTGGTCTCGTCGGCATAGATATTGATGTCGCCAAAGGTGGAAAAAGGACGCAAGTCGTCGAGTCCGCCCACATGGTCGTAATGGACATGGGTGAGGAGCACCGCCGTGAGCGGGCGGAAGTCGAAGGGCATAAGCTGCTGGCGTATGTCGGGGCCACAGTCTATCAGTATGCGCGTATCGCCATGCTCGAGCAGCGCCGCACTGCGCAGCCGATGGTCGTGAGGGTCATGGCTGCGGCACACAGCACAGCTGCAACCCAACGAGGGCACACCACCCGAGGTGCCTGTGCCCAAGAAAGTGAACGTAAGAGGCTCGTTCATGGGCGTATACGGGGTTATTTCACATTGACTTCGGGGTGGATGTCAATGCCAAAGCGGTCTTTGACATCGCGCTGGATGGTCTGGTAGAGCGCCACGACCTCGGCACCGGTAGCACCGCCACGGTTGACGAGCACCAGAGCCTGGCATGCGTGTACCCCGACATGACCTACGGTACGTCCACGCCATCCGCACTGGTCTATCATCCATCCCGCAGGTATCTTGACATGGTCAGCATCGATGCGATAATGAGGCATATCAGGATAGAGTGCAAGAAGTTGCTCGAAATGGTGCTGGGAAACAATGGGGTTCATAAAGAAACTGCCGGCATTGCCCTCAACTTTTGGGTCGGGCAGCTTGGCATGGCGTATATCGATGATGGCCTGGCGCAGCTCGTGGGCTGTGGGCACGTCTATGCCCCGCTCGGTAAGCGTAGCCCTGATGTTGCCATAATCGAGACGCGGTGAGAAGCGGCGCGAGAGGCGATAGACGACAGAGGTGATGAGGTAGCGGTCGCGCCACTCATGCTTGAAGCGGCTCTGTCGATACCCATACTCGCAGTCGGCGGCAAGGATTTCGACCACGTTGCCCGTGGCTATCTCTACAGCCTTGACGCGCACGATGATGTCTTGGGCCTCGGCTCCGTAGGCTCCGATGTTCTGCACGGCAGAGGCTCCCACCTCGCCGGGGATAAGCGACAGGTTTTCGGCGCCGTGCCATCCGTGGTCTACGGCATAGGCCACCACATCGTCGAAGGTGGTTCCTGCCCAGCACTCTATATCTACGGTCTCTCCATCGGGGGCTTCGGCAACCACCTGCACATCAAACCTCGCCTCGGGGGTAATGACCGTGGCGGGATAGTCGGCAGTGAGCAGCAGATTGCTACCCTCGCCGATAATCAGCAGTGGATAGTCGGTGGCGGAGAGTTGGCGGCAGATGGTCTGGGCCTCATCTACACTGGCATATTCGAGGTAGCGACGACAGCGCGCATCGATACCAAAGGTATTGTGCGCCAAGAGTGAATGGTCTCTGATATCCTTCATCGGTATAGGGGGTATAAGAAGATTAATAACTGAAACTTGACAGACGCCAACGGCCCTGACGGCGGTTGAAGGTCATCTCCATCTCAAGCCCATTGGAAATGCCACGCACGACAAATATCTTGTGTCTGCTCTCGGTGTAATGCTGGCCGTAGAGAATGTTATAGATAGTACCGTGGGGGAAGAATGTAGGCTTGAAGGCGTCCCACTGCTCGGGGAGCATGGTGCCGGTAATGGTGGCAAAGTCGTCATCAGGGTCGGGGGCGGTAAAGGTAACCTCGTCTTCAAGGCTGCGGGCCTGGAAGAGGGAATCTGTGGCAAAATGGTTGTAGAAGGCCAGGAAGCTGGCGTTGTATCCGCGGCGCGCCGAGTGGTGGACAATCTTCGTAAGTTTCCACAGGCCGTTGATGCGGTCAAAGACATACTGCTTGACCTGCTCGTCGGCGAGATGAATCTTCTCGACCACAGCATGGTGGATGGTGGTATCCTTGACCAGGTTCATCTGGCTGCGCGAATCGAAAATCAGGGTGTAATACTCCTGGTGCATAAAGAAGTGGTCGATCTTCCACTGGCGCGCAGAGATATTGTGGAGAAACTCTTCCTCGGCATACACGGGCAGGGGGAAGACAATACGCTTGCGCTGGAGCTTCTTGTTTCCGGCAAAGTTGAAGAAGAAATCGTCGAAGAGTTCGTCGGCGGCCTTGGGCATAGGCTGCTCCTCTATCATGGTCACCAACGTGTCTTCGGGCACAGTGTCTATGGTATCAGACACAGCCACACTGTCAACAGCTTCAGGCTTCTTGTCTGTACATGCCGTAGTGGAAAAAGCGATTGCCAGAACGACAATCACCAACATCATCAGTAAGGAACACTTTCTCATGTTCAAAATCTCTTTTATAATAATCGTAAAACCATACGGGACAATAAGTACACTATCTCAGGTCCCGGGCTCTCAAATCGCTGCAAAAGTACAACTTTATTTCGATATATTTTTTATTTTCCACCAAAAATATTACCTTTGCAACGAATTTATAATATATTAATGTAATTATGATAACCGACAAGATAGAAGAACTGCTGAAGGAGGTGGAAAACCTGAGCGCAAAGAGCGCCGAGGAGGTTGAGCAGCTAAGGTTGAAATACCTGAGCAAGAAAGGCGCCATCACCGCCCTTATGGCAGAATTCAGAGATGTCCCCGCCGACCAGAAAAAGACGGTGGGTATGAAAATCAACGAACTGAAGCAGACCGTACAAGGCAAGATAAACGAACTGAAAGAGCAGATTGAGAATACTGAGGACAGCTGCTGTCATGTAGACCTCACCTGTACTCCCTACCCCATCGCCCTTGGCGCGCGCCACCCGCTGACTATCGTCAAGAACGAAATCATCGACATCTTCTCGCGTATGGGCTTCACCCTTGCCGACGGTCCCGAGATGGACGACGACAAGCACGTGTTTACCATGCTCAACTTTGCCGCCGACCACCCCGCCCGCGACATGCAGGACACTTTCTTCCTGGAGCAGCATCCTGATGACGTGACCAAGAATATCCTGCTGCGCAGCCACACCTCTGGCGACCAGTCGCACTATATGGAGTGTCACGAACCTCCAATCCGCATCATCTGCCCTGGTAGAGTGTATCGCAACGAGGCTATCTCTGCCCGCGCCCACTGCTTCTTCCATCAGGTCGAAGGCCTGTATGTCGACAAGAATGTCAGCTTCACCGACCTCAAGCAGGTGTTGCTCACCTTCGCCCGCGAAATGTTCGGCGCCGACACCAAGATTCGTCTCCGTCCCAGCTACTTCCCCTTCACTGAGCCCAGTGCAGAGATGGACATCAGTTGCCACATCTGCGGCGGCAAGGGATGCAGCTTCTGCAAGCACACAGGATGGGTCGAGATTTTGGGATGTGGCATGGTCGACCCCAATGTCCTCGAGGCGTGCGGCATAGACAGCAAGGTCTACACCGGCTACGCATTCGGTATGGGTGTAGAGCGCATCACCAACCTCAAATACCGTGTGAGCGACCTGCGCATGTTCTCCGAAAACGACACCCGTTTCCTCGAAGAGTTCACATCGGCACACTCATAACGCCGAGAGAAACAATAGATTCAACAAACCGCCAGACTGAAGAGCAGAGATACGCTACAGTCTGGCGGTTTTGGTTTTGGGCTACTTCGCATGCACCTCGGCTCACGCCTGCGAAGCCATGAAGAATAGATAGTCTGAAAGGCGGTTGATGTAGATTATCACGGTGGGGTGCAGAGGTATGACGGCATTGACGGCACATAGCCTGCGCTCCACTGTGCGTACCTTCGCGCGAACCAACTGCATCAATGCTTCTATGGGCGAGTGTCCCGGAAGCACAAAACGGAAACAACCCTCTGTGGGAGTCTCGTTCATGTAGCGTTCCATATCGTCGATGTCGGCCTGGAGGATGTCGACCTGCGTAGCACCCGAACTCGCCACATGCTTCATCACTGCCATCAGCATCATCTGGATATGCTCTATCTTGATACGCATACTCTCGGGCAACTCAGGCTTAGCTTTGAGCATTCCCAGGAGAGCCATGAGTTCGTCTATCTCGCCGTTGGCCTCGATGCGGCAGTCGGTCTTGTTCACACGCTGGTGGTCTAACAGGTCGGTCTGACCCTTGTCACCACGTCGGGTGGTTATCTTGTTCATAGTCTAAAGGTTTATCGTTTACGGATGATGACATATATGATTACCGGAGCACCGATGAGCGGTGTCACGGCATTGAGGGGCAACATGCCTGCCTCTCCGGGCACAAAGCAGAGCAGATGACAAGCCATGGTGACCACCGCCCCAGTGAGCATGGTTATGGGCAGCAGCCGGCGCATATCGTCGGTAACCGTCAGGAGCCTCGCGATATGCGGCACAGCCAGTCCTATAAACGCGATAGGACCACAATAGGCTGTCACCACAGCCGTAAGCAGTCCGGTGAGCAGTAGGGCATAGTTGCGGGCACGCCGCGTGTTGAGCCCGAGATTGCGGGCATAGTTGTCGCCAAGCGAGAGGAGGTTGAGGGGCTTCACCATGAGCAGACTGAGCACGAGTGCCGCCAGCGTGATGGTGACATAGAGCGGCAGAAGCAACGGGGTGACGCCATCCAGACTGCCCATGCCCCACAACATGAACGAGCGTATGCCCTGTTCGGTGGCGCTGTAGTTGAGCAGAGTGACGACCGACGACGACAGATAGCCCACCATGATACCGATGACGAGCAACATCACGCCGTCGCGCACCAAGGTAGAGCTGAACAGGATAATCGCCATCACAGCCATGGCTCCGGCAAAGGCGGCAGCGAGTATCGCCACATTGCCCGTGACTCCGAGCGTACCCAGAGTCACACTGCCTCCAGCCAGAAGCATCACCAGCGCCACGCCCAGTCCGGCACCACCATTGATACCGAACACGTCGGGGCCAGCTAATGGGTTGCGGAAGACGGTCTGCATCATCAGTCCGGCAGTGGCCAGACAGGCACCGCTCAGCATGGCAGTGACCATCTGGGGCAGACGCGACTCAAGGATAATGAACCTCCAGCTCTCGCTCACGGCTGCCTTGTCGCCCACGAGTACATGCCACACCGCCGAGCAGGGTATAGACACGCTGCCCGTCATCAGTCCGGCCATGAAGAGACATGCCATAGCCGCTGCCAGTCCTATGTAGATAGTCTTAGTCAATGCGCTTATAGTATCTTAGCCCGCCCTTTCCCGCTCCGGGATGGACTATCTGTATATAGTCGCGCAGCAGGTAATCGGGACGGAAGGGAATTTCCTCAAAATAATTGACGCTGTCGGTATTACAGCCATAGACCTCGCCGTGGCGGAAGGCGTCGAGGATTTTGTAACCCGCATACTCGCCCGCCAAATCACGCAGCGTGATGGGCTTGCCCGAATAGACAAACATCCAGGCATCGGTATGGGCGCCGCGCTCTACCACCTGCTCGGGAGCGAGCGTGAGCGAACCGCTATGGTCATCGCCCATCCAGGGATAGCGTCCGTGGGCGTCGGCGATGAGCGTGCCCACCGTACTCCGGCCACCAGGACAATACCACACGCTGCCCGTCTTGCGCTCTATAAGTAGAGAACGGCCCTCGGGGAGTTTTATTGCCTCGCGACGCAAACTATTATACGTGCTGTCAACGACATGGAAGAGCGAGTCGGCCTGCTCTTCGCAACCGAAGAGGATGCCATAGAGCCTCATCCATTCAGCCCGAGCCAGCGGCGAAGGCTCCATATAGTCGGCGGCTTCGATGATGGTCACGCCGGTCTTCTCCAACCGCCCGTAGCCACCGCTGTGCTCAAAGGGCGATACGATGATGGCATCGGCGCCTATCTCTGCGATGCGCTCCACGTCGGGGTTCATCGAGTTGCCACAGTCGACAGTCTTGCCAGCGGCCAGTCTCTTCCTCACTTCGTCCACTCCGATATAGCGGCTGTCACACACACCGGCGATGGCCGCGGTCTTGCCCAACCACGTCAGCAACTGGCAATGTGCCGTGGTGGTCACCACCGCCTTACCCAGCGGGCGGGATATGTCATAGCTCCGCAGCACGCTTCCCTTGACCCACGGGTTGGCTATCTCCACATGGGTATGGTCGCTATAGCGTACCACGGTGAGCAGAGTGGCGTAGTCAAACCTCACCGTGTCGCCCTTCTCGAGAGTCGCAACACGATTGTTGCCGCCTTGACACGACGTCAGGACGGCAACAATACCTATTATATATATTATAGAGCGCAAAGGGTTCATCGCGACAGTTTTAGTTGTCGAATATGGTCTTCACACCTACATTGAAGAACACAGCACAAGGACCTACGCCAGTGTCATAACTGTACATATAGCTTCCGTTCTTGCTGTATCGCTTCACATAACCATTGCTGTAATAGTCGGCATAACCATTCTCACCCTGGTTGTAAGAGAGAACAAAGATTTCACCTGTGGCAGGGTCAACATCGATGCCGGCAGGAGAGAAGACGCCCTCAGAGAGGTTGAGCGGAGTGGTAGTGCCCTGATAGGGATTGCTGTTGAGGTCGCATACGCTGTATTTGGCCTCACCGTAGGGATTGCTGATGATATACAGCTTGCCGTTGAGCATGCTGGCATAGTAGGCATCGGTCACCTTGGTAGCCTTGTTTCCGGCGAGATACTTTATGGCGCTTTCGCCCTTCTCTACTGAGTTGGGATACTCACCCTCATAGTACACCCAGTCGAGGATATAGACATTGCCGTTGTTGATGAATACCTTCTGGGGATTGTTGATGCCCTCTACATTGCGGGTCTCCACTTCGCCGGTACCGAGGTTGATGATAGAGATATTGCCGTGACCCTTGGCATAGTCAGAGTTGGCCACGACGATGCTGCTGGCATAACCAGCCAGACCCTCGGGAAAAGAGCCAACCTTGTACTTGGCTGTGAGCTTGAAATTGACAGTATCGACAGCAGCCACATAACCGCCATAGGTGGTGAAGAAGATGTGGCCGTTGCCAGCGATGATGTGGCGGGGCGACTTGCCTTCAGCGGCACCCAGCAGTTCGGTAGTCTTGATCTGCTTGATACGCTGCATGGTCTTCTTGTTGATTACCTCTACAGTATTCGAGCCATCGACTACTACATACATCTTGTCGCCATACACCAGTCCGTCGTTGGGGGTTGAGCCGAGGCTCTGTCCACCGTTGTTGGCAGCAAACACCTTCTGCACCGCAACATTAGAGGCATAATTGATGCCTGTCAGCGAACCGTCAATAGATGAGTACATATTGCCGGAGTTGACGATAAAGGCACCGTCAGATACTACCTCGTAGTGAAAGGATGGGCCGTTGTCGTCGTTACATGATGTGAAGAACAGCGGAGCGCTTACGAGGAGCGCCACCATAGCTAAGAAACTTTTTTTCATTGTCATTGTTGTTTATAGTTGTTGTTATAATTCCATTTTGACACTCATGCGCCAGTGGGTACGGGGCATGGGGTAATGCGCCACTATCTCATACTGATGGCCCAGGATGTTTTCGACATCGGCGCGCAGCTGGAGGCGTGTCTTACCAACCATCATATTGCGATAGGCGGTAAGTCCCACGTCGGCATAACCACCGATGTGCGTACCCTCATAGTGGTTGGGCGTAGCCCATCGGCCGCTGGCGGCCTGACCGTGCAGGGAGAGCGAGATCCAGGGGTTCTCCCATCCCACCGAAGCGCTGCCCTGATTGAGGGGCTGGTAGGGAACCTGCTTGCCATAGTGTGGCGACGACGCATCGGTGCGGTTGGCCACACGCTGATAGGTGTACGATGCCGACAGGTCTATGCGGTGACCGGCAGAGGGAGTCCACTCTACTCTCGCTTCGCCATCGACGCCCATACCACGGGCTTTGGCCATATTGATGGTGCGCCAGATAAACATATTGTAGGGCACCGCCACTATCTTGTCGCTGATGCGGTTGAGATAGGCGTCGGCTGCCACCTGGGCGACGAGCTTGGGGCTCCAGGCGTGGCGCCATGTGAGTCCTATGTTATACTGCCGCGTGTTTTCCGGCCTTACGTCGGGGCTGCCGTAATGGTGGAAATAGCACTCATTGAACGTGGGCACGCGGAAGATGTCTTTCATCGACGCGCGCAGATAGAGTTCCTCGTCTTCCATCAGCCGATACGAGAGCGAGAGCGAAGGCGACCACCGCCGCATGTCGCTCTGGGCCTCGCCGCGATGGGCTCCGTTGAGACAAAGTGTCCACAACACGCGAGCCAGAGCCGTAAAGCGCTGGCGCTGAAACTTCACCGCCGCCGTCTGCCATAGTGTATGGCGATAGGGTCTGCGGTCGGTGGCCAGACTGCTGCTCAGGTTGTTGTAGCAGTAGTCTGCCGCATAGTTTATCTCCACATCTCTGCAGGGAGCATAGAGCATGGATGCCGAGCCATAATACTCATGCTGCTGGTAGGTAGCATCATCACGGCGGTCGGGCAAGAGTGTATCGCGATACGCCGATGAAGCCCAGTTGGCCTTGGCTGTCAGCCGGAGCGACAGCCGCTGTGATGCCTGGTACAGCCAGCGTGTCTGGGCAAACCAGTTGCGGTCGTGCAACTGCTGTCCGCACACATTGGTGTAATATTGCACGATGCCGGGCAGCTGGCGGTCGTTGTCATAGTAGTATATCTTGGCCCAGAGACTGCTGCGGTCGTTGGGCGTCCAGAGTCCGCTTACCTCGGCATGACCGCTGCACATGCGGCTGTTGGAGCGCCGCTCTATGGTGGTCACATTGCCGTTGCGCAGACGGAAGGGATAGTCGTTGTCGGCATAGACATAGTCGCCCACGGCGCTGAGTGCCACGCTGCGCCCCATGCGTTGGGTGTAGCGCACAAAGGGGTTGGCATAGCCCCACGAGCCCAGCCTCATCTGCGCCGTGAGATGGGGCTTGAGGTCGGCTGGCAGCCGCGTGAGACTCTGGATGGCAAGCACAGCAGGCGTGGTGGCTTGGCGCGCGGTGACGAAGATGTCGTCGCCATCGCCTATGGTGAGACTCAGACTCTGCACATTGTCTATCGAGTAGCGCGACACATCGATTTCGCCGCTCTGAATCTCGCTAAGCATCACGCCGTCATAGCTTACTCCGGTATGTTGCGCTCCATAACCACGCACCGACACGGTCTTCATGCCGCCAGCACCGCCATAGTCGCGCAGCGTGACACCAGCCAGACGGTTCAGGGCATCGGCGACATCGGTGACACCAAGGCGCAGATAGTCGGCACTGCCAATGACGCGCACGGGAGCCGAGTTGTCTATGCGACGCTGCTGGCCGTCGACCACCACGTCGGGAAGCCGATGCACACGCGTCGTATCCTTCGGCTGGGCATACACCGAGGTGGCTCCTGTCATCAGGAGCACCGTCAGGATTAGAGCCAAGTTGCGTTTCACTGTCATTGTCATTACTGTCGGTATGTCGCCTGTCCTCGCAGACCATACACCTTATTATATATATAGCAACGGCAGGTATTCTGACTCACACCTCTGTCATCGCAGTGATGACCACTGGCAAACCGTCTTCCCGAAAAAATGTCAGTGACGTGATGGTTTGCCTGCCTCGCCTGCCGAGGCCGGAGGTGTTCACAGCAGCGGGACTGTTCGGGAGTTTCACCCGATTCCCTTTTTAATCAATCTATGAACCAATTGCTTGTGCAAAGTTAATGCAAGTCATAGACAATACAAAGGAAAACCGTAGTTTTTTTTCATTTTCCATTGTCCACACCCCGACAGCCTCTGCCCAAGCCATTGTTGTCCAGCCTTTCACAGCATACGCCGCCAGTGCGTCAATTGCCGTCACCGCCCGCATGGTCACAGTCGCAGAGACGCATATTGGCCATATTCTCCACATAGGAAACGGCTTTATTGATGTCTATCATTATCGCCTCGAGCTCTATATGGATTTCCACAACGCTGATGAAGAACAGCTGCAGGTCGGCATCGTCGGTCAGCGACTCGCAGCATGTCAGGAAGTCTTCGTCAGATAGGGTTAGGCTAAAGCCTTGGTCTGTATAGGGCAGCAGGGTGAGCATTGCCTTGCAGGTCTCGCGGCGTATGGCGGCAATGGCACCAAGCGGACTCATGGCACTCGTGGCCTCACCGGCAGCGCCTGCCAACGGGCTGCCAGGACACAGCGCCTGTATTGCTTTGCTGGCATCCATAGGACTGAGCTCGCTATCTGCAAGACTTGCCACATACTTGTTGTACGACATACACAGGTTGGCATAGGCATTGACGAGGTTTTTCACTTCATCTTCATCAACCTGGCCCGACGCAAGGGACTCTTGCTGGTGCTGGCGGGCCAGACTGTAGAGGCGCCCAAATGCCGGGGATGCACCAGAGAATACATCCACCCACACCAGCGGGCAGTAATACTGGAGATAACGCTGGACAGCCGACGGCTGCCTCCACGAATACTCGACTCCTTCGACCTCTCTCACCTCATCGGGAGAGGCCAGGCTCCGGCAGACTTTATCTATGCTGGGCAGATGGGCAAAGGTGAGTCTGTCCTTGATGTCATCAAACTGCCGTTGATCCTGCTCGCGCCACCAGTGAGATTGCGGGGCGCCATCCAGCACTTGATGTCATGTTGTTCGAGCAGATGGCAGACGGCTTGGGCTGCGTCAGACTGAGCCGACGAATAGCTGATGAATATATCGTGGGTCATAGCGGCAAAAATTGTGGTTGATAGTTATGGTTCTACAAAAGTAAAATTTTTTCAGTAGAAACAGGCTTAAACGGAGAGAAATATTACAACGCGGGTGAAAATAATTGGAATGACGGCAACCGCTGTTACAGCAAGAGGGGTGGCAATGACGGTGGCTGCCAGTCTTTTTTTCAGCAAATCACTTGGTGCATACGCGCATAATCACTACCTTTGCATAGACAATAGACAACGGCAAGAATGATGAAAAGTAGAATTGCGATAATCGGCATAGCCCTGGCAACGATGGCCATCATGGCCTGCTCGGGCAACAGTGACAACGGCACCAAGGGAGCCAAGTTGGGCGCCTCTACCGACGAGCTCAAACTCAGCGGCGACAAGACCGTATATGGTCTGGCGTGCGACGGATGCACCGACTCGGTGGTGCTGCTTCTGCCCAACGACGGCAGCGACCCCATACGTTTCAACGTGATAGAGGCCACACGCCGCGGCAAGATTATGGGACAGCTCAAAGTGGGCGACTGGATAGGCGTGGTGACCAACAAGGAAGACTCTACCGTGGCAGACATGGTGATAGACCTGGACCAGCTCAAGGGAATATGGTGCTATATCGTCATGCCCAAGCTGAAGGACTATGAGCAGATGAGCCCTCGCCTGCAGAAGCGTATCATGAGAGATATGCCCGATTCCATCAAGAAGACTTACCTTATACCACGTGAATACGGGTTCTGGATGAAGCGCCAGTGGTCGTGCATGAGCGTGGGATATGTGCGCGAACAGACTTCGCTCGAAGAGGAGAGCCCCGTGGTCTATCCGCCATTGGGTTACTTCACCGCATGGCACATCTGGAACGGCTATCTGGTCATCACCGCCGGCACGCCGAAGATGGGCAAGGACAACAAACTGGAGGTGACAGACCTGGTCAATGACACCTGCACCATAGACTACTTCAAGGGCGACTCGCTGGTGCTGACCAGCGGCGGAGTGACGCGCAGCTACTATCGCAAGAACAACATTGAGGACATCAACAAGAAGGCCAAGGCGATAGCCAGCATGCAGGCCAAGAAGGCGCTGAAGGAGGCGACCACAGCACAATAGACTGGGCACAGGGAGGCCATCTCCCCTACCCCCGCAGCCTCATCGCAATCAGAGCACTACCCATCGGGTGGTGCTCTGATTGTTTATGGCGCGGCAGAGACCGTCACGACGCATAAGGAGCACGCAGACTGCGGCGTAGAGGGCGCGGTTGCCGGCTCGTAACGGAAGGTACGTGGGCTCGTGACTTACGATACGTAAGCACGTGCCGTAAATCACGAGCCCACGTAACATAAGATACGAGCCAGCCGATGCCACTGCCACGCCGCCAGCGCGGGTAGCGAGAAGAGGCAGAGACGCCCCAGCCACAAACGACAATCGCCGCAAGCAATATGAAGAATGCTTGCGGCGATTGGGATAGTGTGGTTGGCACGCTGTTATTTATCACCCATGTCGTGATGGATGAAGCGCTGCTCGGCCAGTTGCTCATACTTGGTGCCGGGCTTGCCATAGTTGGCATAGGGATAGATGCTTATGCCGCCACGGGGAGTGAAGAGACCTGTCACCTCGATATACTTGGGCTCCATCAGGCGGATGAGGTCTTTCATGATGACATTGACACAGTCCTCATGGAAGTCGCCGTGATTGCGGAAGCTGAAGAGATAGAGCTTAAGGCTCTTGCTCTCTACCATCTTGATATCCGGGATATATGAGATGCGTATCTCTGCAAAGTCGGGCTGCCCTGTAATGGGGCAGAGTGATGTGAACTCGGGGCAGTTGAACCTTACCCAATAATCATTGCCCGGATGCTTGTTGACAAAGGTCTCCAACACCTCTGGGGCATAGTCGTCGGCATACTTGGTAGCCGATCCCAGCTGTTTCAGTCCGTCTTTAGTCCTGTCCATTAGAAATTGAAAATTTTTAATACGTTATAGTCTACGCCCTCGTCATAGACATCCTCGCCCTCATAGGCCTTGACCCAGCGCACCACGCGGATGGTAAGAGGCAGCACCACAATCTCGTAGGCAGTCTTGAGCACCACCTGCATAAGCATCAGCACGGGTATCTCGCTCAAGGGTATCACGCCCCAGAACGCCAGCGGGAAAAAGATGAGGGAGTCGGCACTCTCGCCAGCCACCGTGCTCAGGATGGCGCGCAGCGAGAACCGATGGCCGTTGGAACTAATCTTCATGCGGCTCATCACATAGGCGTTGGCAAAAGAGCCCACGATGAAGGCGGCAAACGAGGCCGCTGCCACGCGCGGAGCCAAGCCGAAGATGGCATGGAAGCCCTGGTCATTGGTCCAGTAGGGTGCGCCGGGTATCCAGTCGCACAGGGCACCCACCAGGGTAAAGAAGAAGTTCATGGCGAAGCCTATCCAGATGAGGAGGCGAACCTTGCGGTAGCCCCACACCTCGCATACGCAGTCGTTGATGATATAACTGATTGGGAACACAAGCAGTCCACCGGTAACGCTGAACTCTCCCATCGCTATCTGCTTTGTCGCAAACACGTTTGACGCAATCAGGCAAACGCAGAAGAGTATGCCGAAAAGCATAAAGAGCATACTCACACTCTGTCTTTTATTATTCATATTCTTGTTTTGATAAAGGGGGTTGAGCAAGTACCCCTGTCTGTTACGGAGTGCAAAGTTACGAATAAAAGATTGGACTGTCAAGATTTCGGCCTACTTTTTTCATTCGCTATAGCAAACTCTGATAGAAGTCTTCGTACTGGCGCGCCACCTTAATATAATCATGGTGGCGGTGGATATAGTCTACGCTCTGCTCTCTGAGCCGGACAACCTCGTGGGGATGGGTGACGAGATATTCGAGCTGTTCGACCACACTCTCGTAAGTGGGCTGGACATTGACGATGGGTCGCAGCTGGGTCTCGCCCAGTATCTCGTAGTGTTCGGGTTCGCCTCCGCCCACGCACACCACGCCGTGGGCCATCGCCTCAAGGGGATTCATCGACGGCGTGTAGCTGTAGAGCTGGTCGAGCAGCACATCCTGGTCGTGCAGAAGGCGCACATACTCGTCGAAAGGCAGGCTCTCGGCCACGGTCAGCGTCATCTCCTCGGGGTGACGGGCAGCCACGTCCTGCGCAGCACGCAGCATGATGTCGGTGCCCTTATAGACCGAGCGGCTGCGGTTGATGCCGATAAAGACCTTGAGCCTGTCGTGGGGGTGCAGAGCAGGCTGAGCGTCGCAGCGTATGGGGTAAGGGATGAAGGAGAGTTTATGGGGGAAGTGGGGATGATAGCATACCCAGTCTTCATAGAGACCGGCGACGATGCCGTCGCAGTCTGCGGCTATCATCTGGTTGAGCCGCCCCTTGGCGGTGTCTATCCAGTCGTCGATATGCACCTGTGCCTCGGGGTCTGTACGCACCTGGTCGCCGAAGTTGAAGTCACTATAACGCAGCGGCTTGCGGGTAATGCACTCGTGGACCCAATAGTAATCCATGCCAAAGGCACCGAGGACCACCCTACGGTTATGGCGGCGCAGATAGCGATAGACGGGCAGGATGCGCTCGGCCTTGAGCTCAAGGAACATGGGGTTGATAAGCTGCACCACATCATAGCCCCGCAGCCGTGGCAACAAGGTGCAGAGTCGCATAAGGTAACAGAGGCCTCCCCACCAGCCCGGACGACGCACGAGGGAGAGGTCGCGGGGATAGTCTTTCCAGAAGTCGCCGTTGGACAAGACGGTGACCTGATGGCCCAACTGGCGCAGGCCGCAAGCCAGGGTCCAGTGTACATTGCTGTATTCGCCGATGAGGAGTATGCGCATAATCGTTATCTTACTATATGTAACAGCAGGCTGCGTCCCATCTTGGACTGGACGAGCCGGCGGAACATCCAATACTTGCGGGTGTAACGCTTGTCGGGCAGCGGATAGAGTCCCTGCTGCTCGAGCGTGGCAATGGCGTCGTCGAGGCGCTGGCGGCTGTGGGTAAGCTGGATGGTATTGTAGAGGTAGTCCATCGTGAGCTGGGCGACGCGACGGGCGAGAGCCTGGCGGTCGGTCTCGGGCATGGTGGCAGCCATCTGCTGCAGGCGCAGGATGACAGCCAGCGAGTCGGAGAGCCGCTTGTCGATGTGGTTGGCGGCATCGGCGTGCATGATGGAACCTCGGCGCTGACGGTAGTAGTATGCCTTGGCGTCGGTATAAAACAGGCGCTCGGCACGGAGGATGAGCTGGGGCGTAAATTCCTCGTCTTCGTGCAGGATGCCGGCTGTGAAGCGCAGAGAGCCCAACAGCTCGCGGCTGAAGATATAGCCACAGGCTGTGCCGTGGAGGTTGTGACCCTGCATATACTCGCTGCCCGACATGGGACCTTCATAAGAATAAGGTGTAGCTACCGAGGAGCGGGTGGAGAAGTCGAACAAGACCATGTCGGGGTTATGATAACGCACGAGGTCGAGGCAATGCTCGTAGGGAATACGCAGAAGATAGTCGTCGCCATCGACAAACTGGATGTAGCGGCCGGTAGCCACTCTGATACCCATATTGCGGGCGCAGGCAAGGCCGCTGTTGGGCTGGCGCAGATAGATAATCTGGTCTTTTACGTCATCGATATCGGTGATGGCGGGCAGCTTGGAGCCGTCGTCGATGACGATGACTTCGCGCTCGCCAGGCTGGAAAGCCAAGGAGAAGATGGCGGTGACGCACTCGCGCAACATATCGGCGGGCAGGTCGTAGCAGGTGATGACAAAGGTCATCAGTGGCGTGGCCGGAGCAGTTGGTGTAGTCGGCATAAGAATCTGAATCCTAATAATCGGTTAATCAATAACTTGGGAGTATGCCAGTAAGGCAGCCGGGGCAGCAAAGGCACACGCCCGGTGGCGTGGTAAACATCGAGGGCGACATTGACCACATGGGCATAATAGTCAGCGTTGCTCACCAGGGGCAGCACATAGCAATGGGCAGCAAGCAGCAGGGAGAGGTCGGCACCGGTGGCGGTGCGGGTGATGCCCTGCGGATTGTCGTAGTAACGATAGAGGCCCGTGGTGACGGTGGCTATCGCGCGGCAATGGGGCAGCAGGCGCGGCAGAAGCCAGGCGTCTTCAAACGTAAGTCCTTCGGGGAAGAGGCAATGGTCGAAGAGGCTGCGGCGGAACACCTTGTTCCAGGCGTATGTATGGGTATAGGCACGGGCGTCAAGCCAGTAACGGCGCCAGTCGGTATAGACGGCATCGGACAACGCAAGCTGGTGGCAGCGCGGCGAGCCATAGTGTATCTCTACGGGATATTCGACGAGGTCGTAGTCGGGATGGGCGGCGAGCAGGGCAAGCAGCGGGGGCAGCGTATGGGGCTGGAGCACATCGTCGCTGTCGACAAAGGTGACGTAGGGCGCATGGCTGCGGGCGATGCCGGAGTTGCGGGCGGCACTGAGACCGCGATTGGGTTGGTGGACGACGCTGATGCGGTCGCTACGCTCTGCCCACCGGTCGCAAAGGTCACCACAGGAGTCGGGCGAACCATCATCGACGAGGATGAGTTCACAACCGTCAGCCTGGCTGAGCACGCTCTCGACACAGCGGTCAAGGGTGGCAGCGGTCTTGTAGACGGGGATGATGACTGTGAGGACAAGGGGTGTCATGGGCGTATGTATGTGAGCTGTATATATCGTCGTGTGTCGGCGGTGATGCGGCCACGGTGGTCGGGGCGTTCGCCCACAAGCCACACCACACGGTCGCGGGCATCGGTAACGACCAGCTGGCGCCGCTTCTCGATGAGATTGCGCTTGCGGTCGGTGAGGTAGTCGCTTACGAGCTTGCTGCCGCGCATGCCAAGGGGCGTGAAGCGGTCGCCCTGGCGCACTCGGCGCAGGGTGAGGGGCAGTTCGACGGCTGTGGCATCGAGCATCACGCTCAGCGGGTCACGGGAAATGGGCATATCGGGGGTGTAAGGCGCCAGCTCCAGCCTCAACCGCTCGCCCGAAGAGATGAGGTATGTACCTGCCTCGGGCATTACCACGGACTGGGGAGCCTGGGGTTCGAGCGGGGCGATGACCAGGGCGTCGCGAGAGGTCACCACGGTGTGTGTAGACGACTGCCACTCCATGCCGGGGCGGCCGTCGATGGCTGCCGCCATATCCTCGACCTGCACGGGGGTAAAGCCGAGTGGTGCCAGGCGATGCCAGAGCACATACTCGGCAGACGCCTCGCTGCGCAACATGGCAAAGGGGAGCGTGTCGCCCTGATAACGGTCGTGGATGACAGGGGAATTGGCCATGCGGGCAGCCTCGGTGAGGCGGAGCGAGGTCTGGTAGATGCTGTCGACGACCGAGGGGTTGATGGTCTGCAACAGGGGGATGACATCGAGTCTCACCTTGTTGCGCTTGACGTCGTTGACGAGATTGGTGCTGTCGGTGACATATCCCTCACCCTGCTCGCTGAGCCACGCTTCGATGTCGCGGCGGCTCACGGAGAGCAGCGGACGCACCACATGACCATTGCGGGGAGCGATGCCGGTGAGTCCGTCGATGCCGGTACCCCGGATGAGATTGAGGAGCACGGTCTCGACGCTGTCTTCGCGATGGTGGGCCACACACACGGTGGCGGCACCGATGGAGAGGCGCAACTGCTCGAAATAACCATAACGCAAATCGCGTGCAGCCATCTCTATGCTCACCTTATGGAGGTCGGCATAGGCACGGGTGTCAAAGTGGGCAAGATGAAGAGGGATGGCGTGACGGCGACAGAGGTCGATGCAGAACTGCTCATCGCGATTAGACTCATCGCCACGGAGGTGGAAGTTACAGTGAGCCGCCTCAACCTGATAACCCAGCCGTCGGAGCACCAGCAGCAGACAAACACTGTCGGCGCCACCCGAGAGGGCTATCAGATGTGTGTCGCCCGGAGACAGGAGGTCATGGGCGGCGATGAATTGGCTTACTTCTTTATTCAACATAGAGTACCAGTCCCTTCAGGTATTCACCCTCGGGGTGATAGATATTGATGGGATGGTCGGCAGGCTGGTGCAACTGATGCAGGATGCGCACCTTGCGGCCGGCTTGGGCGGCTGCCGTGAAGACAGCGTTGCGGAAATTATCTTTGGTAACGACCTGCGAACAGCTGAAGGTGAACAGGATGCCACCTGGCTTTATGCGTTCGAAGCCCTTAACGTTAAGTCGGGTGTAGCCTTTCAATGCATTATGGAGCGCAGCACGATGTTTGGCAAAGGCAGGAGGATCAAGAATGATGAGGTCGTACTTCTTGTCGTTGGCATCGAGATACTTGAAGGCGTCATCGCAGAATGCCTCGTGACGGGCGTCACCAGGGAAGTTGAGGGCGACATTGCGGTTGGTAAGCTCGATGGCCTTGGCGCTGCTGTCGACCGAGTGGACGGCTTGCGCACCGCCTCGCATGGCATAGACAGAGAAGCCTCCAGTGTAGCAGAACATATTGAGAACCGTGCGGCCACGGGCATACTGCTCGAGAAGTGAACGGTTTTCGCGCTGGTCGACAAAGAAACCGGTCTTCTGGCCCTTGAGCCAATCGACATGGAAGCGAAGGCCGTTCTCGACAGCGGTATTGTCGTCGCTGCCACCATATATAAATCCGTTCTCCTGACGCAGGTCGGCCTTGAAGGGCAGCGTGGTCTCGCTCTTGTAATAGACATTCTCGATGCGGTGGCCCATCACGCGGACCAAGGCGTCGCACACAGCCTGGCGGCTCACGTGCATACCCACACTGTGGGCCTGCATCACGGCGGTGGCACCATAACAGTCGATGACGAGACCAGGCAGATTGTCGCCCTCACCGTGTACGAGTCGGTAGGTATTGTTGCGCTCGTTGTCGGCTATGCCTATGGCTATACGCATCTGCAGCGCCGAAGCCAAGCGGCTCTCCCAGAACTCGGCGTCAATCTCGACCTGACGGAAGGACAGCACTCTGACGGCGATGGAACCTATCTGATAGTGGCCACAGGCGAGGAAATCGCCCGATGAAGAAAAGACGTTGACGATGTCGCCCTCGCCTATCCCCTCGTCCATGCGCATGATAGCGCCCGAGAATATCCAGGGATGGAAACGGCGCAGGCTTTCTTCCTTGCCTCGCTTGAGTATGACGGATGGGTATTGTGGCATTATGCTTCTGTATTTATGGGTTTGCGTTCTTGTTTCGGAGCGGGCTCTTCGACGGTCACCAGCTCATAGTCGCCGGTCTCGGCGAGACGGCAGATTTCCTCGTAGAGGCGGATGCAGGTCCAGGCGTCGGTGGCGGCATAGAGACACTGGCGGTTGGTAAGCGCGTCGGCCTCCCAGTTGGTGAGCCGCTGGCGCTTGCTGATCTTCTCGTGGAAGAGGTTGGCATAGAGCTTCTGCAGCGACTGGTCCTGGATGCCCAGGCGACCTACCTCATTCTGCAAATCGACAAACATACCTGGCTTGAAGTCGGCGCGGTGGTGCAGAGACAGCAAGTCGTTGCTCAGCGACAGTCCCACCATGGGCACCGTGGTATTCTCCAACAGACGAATGATAGCTGGCGTCACGCCGATGCGGTTGAGACGAAACAGAAAACAGGTGTCGTGGGTCGAAACCTGAAGCAGCGCCACCTTGTAGGTCTTTCCCTTGCGGAAGGCGGGGCGTGTCTCGGTGTCAATGCCCAATATGGGCTGCGTCAACAAATAATCGACGGCGCGCTCGGCCTCACCCGCTGTGAGGATGGTGATAATGCGCCCTGGAAACTCGACCACGGGAAGAGCCATAATCAGAGTTTTGTCAAACTTGGTATAAATTGTTTTCTTCATTCTTGGTTTGTCTGTCAGTTATGTAAGACTCTGCCGCCACCCTGACAAGGGAAGACGAGGCGTTCCTCATCTGCGGCACTCTCATGGATAAAGGGATGCCCACGGCAAAAGTCGCCGCAAAGTTACTCATAAATTATGAGAAACAGGGAGGAAGCGACTATTTTTTTATAAATAAAGCCACGGCAGAGGGCGACAGCGAGGGCAAGAAGGGGGATAACCCGCCTGCAACGCGGCACAATGGGGGCGCTGACGATAACAAAAACAAGGAGAAAAGAAAGCCAAATGAGCGGGCTGGAAGTCAACAATGGAAGCGAAATGGGACAATTAAATTCCACCAAAGAACAAAAAAAAGCAGCAATCATGAGCTAATTGGTTTTTTTTGTATAATTTTGCACCTTGAAATATAGTGATATTAAAAATATTATCGATAATATGAAGAAGAAAATTCAGTTCAGTCTCGTGTATAGAGATATGTGGCAGAGCTCTGGTAAGTTCCAGCCACGCAAGGATCAGTTGGAGCGCATCGCTCCGGTAATCATTGAGATGGGTTGCTTCAGTCGCGTGGAGACCAACGGTGGTGCCTTTGAGCAAGTGAACCTTCTGGCCGGCGAGAATCCTAACGACGCCGTGCGCGCATTCTGCAAACCTTTCAATGAGGTGGGCATCCAGACCCACATGCTTGACCGCGGTCTCAACGCGCTGCGCATGTATCCCGTGCCCGACGATGTACGCGCTCTGATGTACAAGGTTAAGGCCAAGCAGGGTACCAACATCACCCGTATCTTTGACGGTCTGAACGACGTTCGCAATATCAAGCCCTCTATCAAGTGGGCCAAGGAGGGCGGCATGATTCCCCAGTGCGCTCTGTGTATAACTACATCTCCCGTACATACTCTTGAATATTACAACAATATCGCCGATGAGTTGATAGAGGCTGGTGCCGAGGAAATCTGTTTGAAGGACATGGCCGGTATCGGTCAGCCCGCATTCCTGGGCAAGCTCACCAAGATGATTAAGGACAAGCATCCCGAAATCATCATCCAGTATCACGGCCACTCTGGTCCCGGCCTGTCTATGGCCAGCATCCTTGAGGTCTGCAACAACGGTGCCGACATCATCGACGTAGCCATCGAGCCGCTGTCATGGGGTAAGGTGCATCCAGACGTAATCTCTGTCATCAGCATGCTCAAGAACGAGGGCTTCGAGGTACCCGAAATCAACATGAGTGCCTACATGAAGGCTCGCGCTCTTACCCAGGAGTTTATCGACGAGTGGCTCGGCTACTTCATCAACCCCGGTAACAAGATTATGTCTTCGCTCCTGCTCGGCTGCGGTCTGCCCGGCGGTATGATGGGTTCTATGATGGCCGACCTCGGCGGTATGCGCACCACCATCAACAACGTACGCAAGAAGAAGGGTGAGGACGAGCTGTCTATGGACGACCTGCTCATCAAGCTCTTCGATGAGGTTGAATATGTATGGCCTCGCGTAGGCTATCCTCCACTGGTTACTCCTTTCAGCCAGTATGTCAAGAACATCGCGCTGATGAACCTGCTGACTATCGAGCAGGGCAAGGGCCGCTTTGTGATGATGGACGAGGCTATGTGGGGTATGATTCTCGGCAAGAGTGGCAAGATTCCTGGCACCATCGCTCCCGAGCTGGTAGAGCTGGCTCAGAAGCAGGGCCGAGAGTTTACCGATGTCGACGCCCACACACTGCTCACCGACGCCCTCGATGACTTCCGCAAGGAGATGGACGAGAACGGTTGGGAGTATGGTCAGGACGATGAGGAGCTGTTCGAGTTGGCTATGCACCCCGAGCAGTATCGCAACTTCAAGAGCGGCCAGGCCAAGAAGAACTTCCTCGCCGACCTGCAGAAAGCCAAAGATGCAAAGATGGGAAGCCAGTTGAGCGCCGAGCAGTTGGCTGCTTTCAAGCACGCAAAGGCCGATGCAATCGTATGTCCGGTCAAGGGACAGCTGTTCTGGGAATTCCAGGGCGACGGCGAGGCTGCTCCTGCTGTTGAGCCATTCATCGGCAAAGAATACAAGGAAGGCGACGCATTCTGCTACATACAGGCTCCTTGGGGCGAGTTTGTTGAGGTCAAGGCAGACCTTGGCGGCAAACTCGTAGAGATTAACGCCAAGCAGGGCGCCAAGGTTCGCAAGGGCGACGTGATAGCTTATATTCAGCGCCCCGAGGCAGATGCATAATCAGATAATAGACAAATACTATCCGGAGGACAACGACCTCCGGAATATACTCATTACGCACAGCACGCTCGTTATGCAGCGTGCTGTGCGCATTTGTGATGCCCATCCCGAACTGCACATCGACCGCCAGTTTGTCATCGAGGCTGCCATGCTCCACGACATCGGCATCTTCCGCTGCCATGCGCCGTCGATACACTGCATGGGCGACGAGCCCTACATCTGTCATGGACGGATAGGAGCCGAACTCATGCGCGCCGAAGGTTATCCGCGACACGCCCGGGTATGCGAGCGCCACACCGGAGCCGGACTTACCAAGCACGACATCATCAGCCAGAAGCTGCCGTTGCCCGAAGAGGACTTTCTGCCCGAAACCATCGAGGAGAAGGTCATCTGCTATGCCGACAAGTTCTACTCCAAGACCCGTCTCAACCACGAAAAGAGTTTCGAAGAGGCCCTTCGCAGTCTCCAGAAGTTCGGAGAAGAGGGCGTTTTGCGCTTCCGCGAATGGAAAAATCTCTTCGAATAGCGTTAAAATTGAGAAAACAGATAGTAATTAGTCATTAATTCTTTAACTTTGCAGTCTTAATGAAGACTAAAACGCTTATAGTAATCTTCCTGTTTGCCATCATCTTTGTGATGGCCAAGACCACCACACCCTCGGGTCAGAAGCGAAACAGGAAGGTGAAAAACGACACCATCGCCCTGAAAGACTCCATTAAGAAAGACATCACCCCCACCCTTCCCGCCATTGATACCACCAAGATGGACTCGCTCCAACTGGCCATATATCACCACAACAAAGCCATCGACGACTCGATACGCCTCGACTCTATCAACCGAGCCAAGAAGAACGGTATCGACGCACCGGTAAGCTACAAGGGCAACGACTCGCTGGTCTACGACGCCAAAGCCAAGCGTGCCTATATCTACGGCGAGGCCAATGTGAAGTACGAGAACATGGACCTGACCAGCGACCGCATCGCCTTGAGCATGGACAGCAGTCTGGTACACGCCGTGGGTACCCCCGATTCGCTCGAGAAGGGCGGCATACGCAACAAGCCGGTATTCAAGATGGGCGACACCGAATACCAGAGCGATACCATGGCCTTCAACTTCAAGACCAAGAAGGGCTTTATCAATAATGTGACCACCCACCAGGAGGAAGGCTATCTCAGCAGCCAGTTGTCCAAGCGCAACGACAAGGGAGAAATCTTCCTCAAGCATGGACGTTACACCACCTGCGACGCCGAGCACCCCGACTTCTACATCGCGCTGTCGCGAGCCAAGGTGCGCCCCGGCAAGGATGTGGTGTTCGGTCCCGCCTATCTCGTGGTGGCCGATGTGCCTCTGCCGCTGGCCATCCCCTATGGTTTCTTCCCCTTCAGCAAGAGCTATTCTTCAGGTTTCATCATGCCGAGCTATGGCGACGAGCAAGACCGTGGTTTCTATCTGCGCGATGCCGGTTACTACTTCGCCATGAGCGACAAGTGGGACCTCAAACTCTTGGGTGAGATTTATACCAAGGGCTCATGGGGACTCAGCGCAGCCTCCAACTACCGCAAGCGTTACAAATACAACGGTAGTTTCTTAGGTAGCTTCCAGGACACACGTACCGGCGACAAGGGAATGCCCGACTACTCCCGACAGACCAGCTTCAAGATACAGTGGAGTCACCGTCAGGATGCCAAGGCCAATCCGTTCAACACGCTGTCGGCAAGCGTCAACTTCGCCACAAGCAGCTATGAGCGCAACAACCTGTACAGTATGTACAATCCGCAGACCATGACGCAGAGCACGCGTACATCTTCGGTCAACTGGAGCACCACTTTCTCGAGCATAGGCATGACGCTGAGCTCGACAGTGAACCTCAACCAGAACATGCGCGATACCACCATCGCACTGACGCTGCCCGACATGAACATCTCCATCAGCCGCTTCTATCCCTTCCGTCGCAAGAACGCAGCCGGAAAGCAGCGCTGGTACGAGAAGATTTCGATGAGCTATACCGGACATATCACCAACTCCATCGACACCAAGGAAGACAAACTCATGTCGTCCAATCTGGCCAAGGACTGGCGCAACGGTATGCAGCACAATATCCCTATCCAGGGTACCTTCACCTTATTTAATTATATAAACGTCACCCCGGCGTTCAACTTCACCGACCGTACCTACCTGCGTAAGGTCAACAAGTCGTGGGACGAGGCCACCGGCACCGTGGTCAACGATACCATCAACGGACTGCACAACGTCTACAACTGGAACTTCGCCATGAGCGCCAGCACCAAGTTGTATGGTTTCTATGTGCCCAGCCGCAAGATTTTCGGTGACAAGGTACAGGCCATCCGCCACGTCCTCACCCCACAGGTCAGCTTCAGCTACGCCCCAGACTTCGGTGCGGCGCGCTACGGCTATTACCAGACCTACCAGCGCACCAATGCCGACGGTAGCGTAGACCTTGTCGAGTATTCTCCTTACGAGGGCTCGGCCTTCGGATACCCCACACGCGGAAAGACCGGCAACCTGTCGTTCAGCCTTGCCAACAACGTCGAGATGAAGATGAAGAGCGACAAGGACAGTACCGGCTTCAAGAAGGTGAGTATCATCGACAACTTTGCCCTGCAGATGTCTTACAACATGGCAGCCAAGGAGAAACCCTGGAGTGACCTGGGCATGGATATCCGTCTGAAATGGTGGAAGAACTATACCTTCAACATGCACGCAGTCTTCGCCACCTACGCCTACGAGCTCGACAAGAACGGCCGGCCTTACGTGGGCAACCACACAGAGTGGGGCTACGGACGCTTCGGACGCTTCCAGGGTATGTCGCAGAACTTCTCATTCACGCTCACACCAGAGAAACTGCGCAAACTCTTCAACGGCGGTGACGACGAAGAAGACAGCAAAGAAGAGAAGGAAGGCATCGACACCGGCATCGAAAGCAATGTCGACGACGACATGATAGAAGGACAGCGCGGAGCCAAGAAGCGCAAGGACACCGGAAAGGCTGCCACCGACGACGATGGCTACATGCTCTTCTCCATGCCCTGGTCGCTCACCGTGGGCTATGGTGTCACCATGAGCGAGAACCGCGACATCAAGAAGTTCAACTACAACAAGATGCGCTATCCCTACAAGTTCACGCAGACCGTCAACATGAGCGGCAACCTTCGCATCAGCGACGGGTGGAATATCAGCTTCTCGTCGGGTTACGACTTTGAGAACCACAAGATAAGCATGACCACCGCCTCGTTGCAGCGCGATTTGCACTGCTTCAACATGAGCTGTCAGGTGGTGCTCGCGCCATACACCAGCTATAACTTCTCGTTCCGTTGCAATGCCGCCACGCTTACCGACGCGCTCAAATACGACAAGCGCAGTGGTTATTCCAACGCCGTGCAGTGGTATTGATGTCACATTGACACCCCATAAGCATACACAATGCCTGTTCAGAAGAAAGGACATTATCCACGCGTTTTTTCTTCGGAACAGGCATTATAAATATCATCAAATACAAAAAAGCAGCTATTATTCAAAATTTTTTACTGATTTGGTATAGAAAGTATATAAATAATCGTATATTTGCAGTTGACTATAACCAAACTAACTCATTATGCAAAAGAAATCTTTACTCATTCTGATGCTTGTGCTCTTTGTGAAGCTGGCGGCTATAGCCGGTCCACGCTCATTCGTACAGGCGCAAAAGATTGCCGAGAACCAGGCTTCCCGACTCGGCATAGTGATAGACAGCAAGGCACGAGCCAAGGCCAGAGCCATCAATGGCGTTGACAGCCACCTCAAGCAGGTAGTCGACTACTACGTATTTCCCAACGGCGCCGACAAGGGTTTCACCATCGTGTCGGGCGATGACCGTATGCCCGAAATCGTGGGCTATGCCGACAGCGGAACCTACGACGAAAACCAGATGACCGAGGGTATGGCCATGTTTCTCGATAGTTACAAAGCTATGGCCGAAGCCGTCAAGGCTGGAGCCCCCGCCGCACTGAGTTTGCTCAACGAGCACCGCGCCATGACCGCCTCACCCAAGCGCGCGTCAGCAAAGGTAGCACCTCTGTTGGGCCAGATACAGTGGAACCAGGGCTATCCATACAACATGATGTGTCCCAAATACAACGGCAACGACCGTTCGGTGACAGGATGTGTAGCCACTGCCATGGCGCAGATTATGGCGTTCTGGAAATATCCCAAGAAACTCATGGCCGACATTCCCGCCTACACCACCAGAACCAACAAAATCAACATGCCAGGTATCTCCCAAGGCGCGACTTATGACTGGGACAACATGTTGCCACGATATGTAGAAGGCAACTATAATAATACACAAGCAGAGGCAGTAGCCAAGCTGATGCTGCATTGCGGCGCAGCGGTAGAGATGGACTACGGCAGTTCGTCGGGAGCCGTAGTGAACTACTACCATTTGACCAAATACTTCGGTTACGACGTCGACCTGATTGCCAATGTTTTCCGTGCCAACTACAGCATAGCCGAATGGGCCGACCTCATAGACCGTGAGCTCAGCGCCGGACGTCCTATACTCTATGGAGGTTTCTCTTCCACCAGCGGCCATCAGTTTGTATGCGACGGCAGCAACGGTTCAGGACTGTACCACATCAACTGGGGCTGGGGCGGCTATCAGAACGGATACTTCGACATTACCATCCTCAATCCCAAAAAGGGTGGCGCCGGTTCGGGCAATGCCCCCGACGGATACAACCGCAACTGCGATATGATTATCGGCATCCAGCCCGACAATGGCATCGTAGACGAGCCATTGGTATTTACACCCTCGTTGGAGATAAACAAATATACAAGCGAAAACCTAAACACGTACTTCAACATCACCAAGGACACACGTGCCAATGAGTCAGAGGCATTCAGCCTGTCTTTCGGCGATGCGTTGTTCTCCACCACCACAAATCCATTTAACGGCAAGTTTGCCTACGCCATCAACGACGGCAAGGGCGGATATACCTTGATTTGCAATCCCAGGAACCTGAGCATTCCAACCGGTGAATTTGTCGAGACCAACTTCAACTTCGCACCCAAGAACGGCACCTACACCATCTACGGCGTCTATTGCAAAAAGGGCGAGACCACATGGCACAAGTGTTTATATACCAACGGCATGAAGCCCATTACCCTAATTGCTACAACCGACAAGCTGGTCAAGGCCAACTCCTTGCTCAGCGCCACCATAACACCCGCAGGTAAAATAGTCGGTCTGAAAAGGCCACCTTCAACGTGGAGGTGACCAACAATGGCAACGAAGACTACATCGGACTTATAACGCTACATTCCGGCAGAAACGACCAGGATTACAATAACACCCCCGGAGGCGACTGCTACATCAGTGTGCCTGCCCACTCGACGATTACACGCCAGATCACTATACTTGTAGAAGTACCAGAAGGCGACTTCTACCTCAGGGTCAAGGACGATGCGGGCGAAGAAATCTCTGCGCCCCAGAAAATCACCGCCGAAATGACCACAAAGCCAGTCCTGGTACTTACGAACGTGGAGACCAACGTCACACCGGGCGACTACGAGACCGAGAACGCTTTCCGTTTCGGCAATAGGGTCAAAGCCCCCAAGATAAATGATGACTACGCCCTATTCAGGTATAAATTCAAAAATATAGGTGGTGCCGGTAAGGTGCAATACTTCATCTATTGCGAGGATGCAAGCGACGGCAGCAAAAAGTATTGGAAAGGTGGCTACAAGCAAATTGATGTGCCCAACGATGGTAGCGAACTCTATGTAGAAGAGACATGGAGCCCAGCAGAGGTAGGGTTTAACTTCATGATGGGCGGCATCGAGATGTCATATATCGACAACAACCTCAGCCCATTAATGTACGTAAACATGGAGAACTACTTCTATAATTTGGTGCTTGTAGAGGACGAGAGTCGGGGGTACAGACTGCCAGCCAATCTCCAGATTGTCTATGTGGCAGGCAAGCCCGTAGGCATCGACCATGTTGAGACCACCGGCGGCAAGGCAATCACTGGCGGCGAAGGCGAGATTATCATCCGTGCCGACAAGGCCGAGACCGTGGCCATCTACGGTATCGACGGCCGTCTGGTGCATCGCGTAAGTACCGAGGCTGGTGACACCAAGCGCGTAAGCGTGCCTGCGGGCATCTACATAGTCAAGGGTGCCAAGGTGGTGGTGCGCTGACCACATACGGCAAGACCATAGGCAAGAATCGAGGGCACCAACAGCAGCCCTCTCACAAACATAAGACAACAGCAGGCTCACCCGCCAATCAGGGAGAGCCTGCTGTTTCTGTTTATAGTAAGAGACGCCACCGTCGCCATGACCTCCGCACGAGCCGAGGGTACCTCGGCAACTCTGCTGACCATCTCTGCAGATGCGTATCGGACGATGCGGATATACGTATCGGACGGCACGGATGCGAGTTTCAGCCGATACGGATGTGAGTATCGGCCGGTTACAAGCAGCAAGGATAATGAGCATGAATGTGTAGGCTATAATGGCAAACCAGTAATAACACCTTAGGCTAAACGCAACCCTTTACCTTTACAGCAACGCACATCTCCACGCCATCAGGCTTGGAGCAGACGGTCAATACTGTCTCGCTCGCCCACCACCCAGATGACGTCGCCCTGCTCGAAGGGACGCTTGGGATTAATCATCGTAAGGTTCTGCTGCCCCTCTTCTACTCCCACGACCATGCAGTCATAGTTCTCGCGTATGCCGCTCTCGCTGAGCGTCTTGCCGACAAAGGCGCTACCGGCGTGGATGACGAGACTGTGCAGCCCCATCTCCCGCTTCTCTATATTGGGGTCTTCGGGCACAAGATTGCTGCTGAGTTCTATGCCGAAGGCATGCAGCTGCTCGTCGTTGCCGATGACCTGTATCTTGTCTTTGGGGAAGAGGATGGTGGAGCCACCGGGGATGTTGATGCGACGGTAACCGCGCAGGATGCTGCTCACGAGGACGCCGAAGCGCGCCCCCCACTGCAGACGGGCGAGGCTCTTGCCGGCGAAGGCGGAATTGAGGGGAATCTCAAACTCGGATATATGTAGGTCGCGGTCAAGCAGATGACCCTCAAAGAGCGGCCGCTTGCGCCCGCGCACCTGTGCCTCGATGTCGCGAGAGCGTAGGTTCTGCACAAAGAGTCGCTCCAGATGTATGCTGCTACGCTTCAGATTGCGCGACATCACAAAGATGGCTATCACGATGAGCGCCAGAGTGATTACGATGGCATTGGCAAAGCGTGCCAGATAGTTGCAGATATAGAAGAGGAACGCCGCGGCGATGAAGATACGCGCCACGATGGTAAAGAGCAGCGGCAGACGGTTGATGCGGTTGCCCGTCCAGAGCGCCTTGAACTCGTCGCTGTGGTTGTGCTTCATCACGATGGCGCGCAGGAAGGGCGAGATGAGTACCACCGTGACCAGGCCGCACACGCCGTTGGCCCACCAGTGGGGCAGTATCTGCCGGATGAAGGGCAGGAAGAAGGTAAACATGAGGGTGATGGTGGCGGTGGTGAGGATGCTGTAGATGAGCGCCGTGGTGAGCAGCTTGCGCATCAGCAGTCGCCAGTTGCCGCTTTCCACCGCACTCGAGTGGGTGGCAAGACCCAGATGGCCCAGCCGCCGCAGCCACCGCTTGGGCAGCCGCTTCTCCAACTGGTGGTAGGCGGGGTCGGCAGCCTTGATCATATAAGGTGTAAGGAAGGTGGTGATGACCGATACCGCCACCACGACAGGATAGAGGAAGTTGCCGATGACGTGGAGCGAGAGTCCCAATGATGCTATGATGAACGCGAACTCACCTATCTGAGCCATAGAGAAACCGCAGCGCATGGAGTTGCGCAGTGTCTGACCGCTCAGGAGAAATCCCATCGAGCCCAGCACACTCTGGCCCACGAGGATGGTCAGCACGAGGATGACGATGGGCACGGCATAAGCGACAAGGATATGTGGGTCGACCAGCATGCCCACCGATACGAAGAAGATGGCACCGAAGAGGTTCTTCACAGGCTCTACCAGTTGGATAATCTTGTCGGCCTCGATGGTCTCGGCAAGGATGCTGCCCATGATGAAGGCTCCGAAGGCGCTGCTGAACCCCACCAGCGTGGAGATGCACGCCATGGCGCAGCAGAGTCCGAGCGCCACGATGGTCATGGTCTCGTCATTCATGAGCAGACGCGTCTTGCGCAGGAACATGGGGATGAAGAAGATGCCTACCACCAGCCATACCGTGAGGAAGAAGCCTATCTTGACGACCGAAGCCACCATCTGCTCGCCGTCGGGGTTGGCCCCGGTGGCAAAGGCCGAGAGCATCACCATCATGACGATGGCCATGATGTCTTCGAGGATGAGCACGCTCATCACCAGCCCGGCAAACTTCTGCTGCCTGAGCCCCAGGTCGTCGAAAGCCTTGTAGATGATGGTGGTGGACGACATGGCAAGCATGCCGCCAAGGAATACGCAGTCCATGCGCGCCCACCCGAAGAGGTGGCCCACCACGGTGCCGGCAAACATCATGCAGAGGATGATGGTGATGGCGGCTATCATGGGCGCCATGCCCATCTTGAGTATCTTCTTGAACGAGAAATCGAGGCCCAGAGAGAACAGCAGGAAGATGACGCCGATGTCGGCCCACATCTGCACGTCGGCCTTGTCTATCACCGACATGGTGTAGGGCATGTGGGGCGACACGAGAAAGCCCGCCACGATGTAGCCCAAAACGAGGGGTTGGCGCAAGCGCTTGAAGAGCAGTGTGACGCCGCCAGCCACGATGAGTATGAGTGCAAGGTCCTTGACCAGAGCCGGAAGTTCAGCCATAAGCGTATAGGATAAAAGCGAAAAAGCTGCTCCTCAACAAGGAACAGCTTCTATCGCTATTGGGGATAATCAGTCGTTGTATGCAGCGGTGATGGCACAGATGCGGGTGATGACCTGCACAGCCTTCTGCATGACCTGGATGGAGACAAACTCGTGGGGGCCATGGAAGTTGACGCCGCCGGCAAAGATATTGGGGCAAGGGAGACCTCGGAAACTCAGCTGGGCACCGTCGGTTCCGCCACGGATAGGTTCAACCTTGGGGGTGACGCCTGTCTCCTGCATGGCTTTGAGCACAATGTCAATCACATGCATGTTGGGGTCTATCTTTTCCTTCATGTTGTAGTACTGGTCGCGCAGCTCAACCTTGACCGTGCCCTCGCCGTACTTCTCGTTCATACGGGCAGCGATAGACTCGATGAAGTCCTTGCGGTCTTCAAACTTCTCGCGGTCGTGGTCGCGGATGATGTAGCTCAGCTTGGCTTCCTCGCAGTGGCTGTCGATGCCCAGCAGATGGTAGAAGCCCTGATAGCCGTCGGTGGTCTCGGGGATGTCGGTCTCGGGAATGAAGGCGTTGAACTCGCAAGCCAGACGACTGGCGTTGACCATCTTGCCCTTGGCATAACCCGTGTGTACGCTCATACCCTTGATGATGACCTTGGCGGCAGCAGCATTGAAGTTCTCATACTCCAGGTTGCCCAGGTCGCTGCCATCCATGGTGTAGGCCCACTCGCATCCGAACTTCTCGACATCGAAGTGATGGGCACCCATGCCTATCTCCTCATCGGGATTGAAAGCCACACGGATGTCGCCGTGCTTGATTTCGTCGTGGTCGCGCAGATAGCACATCGCCTCGACAATCTCGGCGATACCCGCCTTGTCGTCGGCACCGAGCAGCGTGTGGCCGTCGGTCACGATGATGTCCTCGCCCTTGTGGTCGAGCAACTCGGGAAACTTGGAGGGCGACGACACGATGCCCTCGCTCAGCACGATGTCTCCACCGTCATAGTTCTCGACGATGCGGGGCTTGATGTTGGCGCCAGAGCAGTCCATACTGGTGTCGTAGTGGGCAATGAAGCCGATGGTGGGCACCTCCTTCTTGGTATTGGCCTTGAGGGTGGCGTAGATGTAGCCCATCTCGTCCATCTCGACATCAGAGAGACCTTCGCGCTCCAACTCTTCCTTCAGGTATTTGGCAAACACGAGCTGCTTGGCCGTGCTTGGCACAGTCTGAGAGTCTTCGGCAGACTGGGTGTCAAACTGTGTATAATTGATAAACCGTTGTACTAAATCCATATTCTACTTCCTATTACATTATGATATATGAGACAAAGTTAGCACAATTCACCCGCAATTCAAAGCGAATGTCCAATTATTTTGCAGTTAAGCCGAAAAGTTTTCAGCAATCTGCAATGATGTCGGCGATGGCAGAGATGAGGGCCGTGATGACAGACAACATCTTTGCGGGGTGCGAAATGGTTATTTCGTGGTTGGAAATAATGGTATAAAGACGGGAAATAGTCGTTTCGTGGTTTGCAACAATATTATGGATGGCATCGGGAGAGACGGGGCGAGACGGCAGACAAAAAAGCAATGGGCCTAATCTGACAGACAGACCAGGCCCACGGCAAAGGGTTATCTCAAATGGCGCTTAGGGATTGACCACATTCTGGGGATGGCCATCCTGGAATGCGCGGATGTTGTCGAAGGTGGCGTTGAGCAGTCGCTGGCGCGCCTCGACCGATGCCCATGCGATGTGGGGCGTGATGAAGGCGTTGGGCTGGGCGAAGAGCGGATTGTCGGCAGCCGGCGGTTCGCTGCACATCACGTCGGCACCATAGCCGCCAAGCTGTCCAGAGGCAAGAGCCTCGGCCACATCAGCCTCATTGACCAGAGGGCCTCGGCCGGTATTGACCAGCAGGGCGCCACGCTTCATGCGGGCGAGGGTGCGGGCGTTGATGAGCTCGTGGGTATCGGGGGTGAGCGGGCAGTGGAGAGTAAGGATGTCACTCACACCGAAGAGTCCCTCAAGGGTGGTCTTCTGGATATAGTCGGGGAGGTCGATGGAGTTCTTGCTGGTGAAGGCAAAGACATCCATACCAAACTCGCGGGCTATGCTTGCCACCTTGGCACCGATATGGCCGAGGCCCACGATGCCGAGGGTCTTGCCGGCGAGCTCGCTCACGGGCAAATCCCAGTAGCAGAAGTCGGGCGCTGCCGACCAACGTCCCTCGCGGGTCTGGCGGGCATAGTGGGCCACGCGGTTGGTCATGTTGAGTATCTGTGCAAAGACCATCTGCGCCACACTGTCGGTGCTGTAGGCAGGCACGTTGCACACGGTGATGCCCAAGTCGCGGGCCGCCAGGGTGTCGATGGTGTTGTATCCCGTGGCCAATACGCATATCAGCCGCAGGTTGGGCAGCTGCTCAAGCGTCTGCCGCGTGAGTGTCACCTTGTTGGTTACTATGATTTCTGCATCATGCGCACGCTCGACTACCTCTGAAGGCTGCGTGCGGTCGTACACCGTTACCTCGCCCATCTCTTTGAGGGGTTCCCAGGTAAGATCGCCCGGATTGGACGCATATCCGTCTAATAATACTATTTGCATATCCAATAATACTATATTCATTGTTGGTTTACTTGTCATCTTTATATCTGTCGCCCCAGTATTGCAGCATGCGCTGATAGAGTTTCTCCTCGGAAGGACTGTGCTGGGCGTGCCAGAAGCGGCGGCTGCCCAACTCGGAGGGGAGATAGGACTGGGCAACGAAGTTGCCGGGATAGTCGTGGGGATAGAGATAGCCATCGTGATAGCCCAGCTCCTTCATGAGCGCCGTGGGGGCGTTGCGTATGGGCAGCGGCACGGGCAGATTGCCAGTAGCGCGCACGGCAGCAAGGGCTTCGTCGATGGCGAGATAGGCAGAATTGCTCTTGGGACTGGTGGCGAGATAGACCACAGCCTCGGCAAGCGCAATGCGGCCCTCGGGCCATCCTATCTTGTTGACCACATCAAAGGCGGTGTTAGCCATAAGTAGGGCATTGGGGTTGGCGAGTCCCACATCTTCGGCGGCGCTTATCACCACGCGGCGGGCAATGAACTTGGGGTCTTCGCCTCCCTCTATCATGCGCGCCATCCAGTAGAGGGCGGCATCGGGGTCGCTGCCACGGATGCTCTTGATAAAGGCAGAGATGATGTCGTAGTGCATCTCGCCGTCCTTATCGTAGGCCAAGGGGTTCTGCTGGAGCCGCTCTTCGACCATCTCGTCGGTGATGGTCACCTCGTCGTCGGTAGAGGCACTGATAACGAGCTCGAGGATGTTGAGCAGTTTGCGCGCATCGCCACCGCTATAGCGCAGCAGCGCATCGGTCTGCTGCAGATGGATATGGCGCTTGGAGAGTTCGACATCCTGGGTCACAGCACGATGAAGAAGCGAGAGCAGGTCGGAAGCCTCGAGCGACTTGAGGACATAGAGCTGGCATCGGGAGAGCAACGGGCGGATAATCTCGAAAGAGGGATTCTCGGTGGTGGCACCGATGAGCGTCACCACGCCACGCTCGACCGCCCCAAGTAGGCTGTCTTGCTGGGATTTGGAAAACCGGTGAATCTCGTCGATGAAGAGTATGGGTGAGGCGGAATTGAAAAAGCGCCCACTCTTGGCACGCTCTATCACATCGCGCACATCCTTGACTCCACTGGTCACGGCACTGAGCGTGTAAAAAGGCACCTGCAACATGTTGGCAACAATCTGGGCAAGAGTGGTCTTGCCCACGCCAGGAGGTCCCCAAAGAATAAACGAAGAGATATGCCCCGTATCAATCATCTTGCGAAGCACCGCTCCCGGACCCACCAAATGCTGCTGTCCTACATAATCATCCAAGGTGCGCGGACGCATCCTTTCAGCTAACGGTTCACTCATAATTATTGCAAAGTTAATGATATTTTTCATATTGATACGATTTTTTTTGCATAAAAATTTGCAACTTAACGATTTGTTGTATACATTTGCAGCCAATACAAACTCCAAACTTTACACAAACAATGAAGCAAGACCATAAAGTTCTGACACTCAAAACTTTGAACAAGAGTAATATCTGGGACGCCCAAGAAAACGACATTTTCCGCCTCTGGGAAAGTGGCGAAAAGGAAGCCGATTTCAAAGACAACCTGCAGCATTACATGGATATTATCAAGAGTGGCTTTGAGCTGGAAGAGATAAAGATTGACAACCCCAAAGTCTTCGAGAAATACGAAGAGCGCGGATTCAAAATCGGACAAATCAAGCTCGATGACAAGCACATACAGAAGTGGGCTGTCAAGAAGCGTCCTATCAACAGAGTCACCGACCTCACCTATGAAAATATACGCCACATCTCGGCTGCCAAGCTCATGGAGGTGCTCGAGCGCAACTTCGGCGGTGGTTGGGAATCGCTCTCACAGAGCATTCAGGATATCATCCTCAGCGGTTTTGACATCAGCACCACTACCCTACCCGCCAACCGTCTGCACAAGCCCGGCGGCATGTATGAGAAGAAAGTGAACGACGGTTTTGAGGTGCTCGAGATACCCAAAGGCTCATGGGTGGAGGCCATCTTTGCCAAACTGAAACCCGAAGTGGAGAAGCCCCGCTACAAGTCGGAATTTGACGAGGACGACAAGAAAATGCGTGACTTTGACGAGGATGAGGACGACGAGGAATTGGACGATGTCAACGAGGACTGCGGTGAGGACTATGACGAGGACGACGATAGCTATGACGAGGACAAGCTCACGGAAGAAAGCTATCGCACCACTTTCGACACCGACCCCGAAGACCTGAACATGGAGGCTGAAGACGTAGCCGAAGAAGAGTATTAATACATCTTATCATATAAAAGGAGGAAAGCCATTCTGACATCATCACGGTGTCGGAATGGCTTTCTTCGTTAATCGCCAGATAACCAAAGGCATGAATAGCGAAAGCGAGGACAGTGCCGGCGGATAGGCAGGCTTACTCGGCACTGGCAGAGACATGCTCGGCACCGGCAGAGACATGCTCGGCATCGACAGAGACATGCTCGGCATCAGCAGAGACATGCTCGGCACCGGCAGAGACATGCTCGGCACCGACAGAGACATGCTCGGCATCGGCAGAGACATGCTCGGAAGTCGGACATGCAGAAACAATAATCCCCATAGAGGCAGGCAGTACCTACATCTATGGGGATAACGGTATAGGGTGAAACCTAAAGACGGCTATTCGCTCACTTCAAAGTAGCTCTCCAACTCGCTCTCGGCGCTACCGCCCTCATTGGGCAGGTCCTTGATAATCTGGCCATGCTCCAAGAGAGCCACTCGCGTAGAGATGTCGATGGTGTGCTGCAGGTTGTGGCTGCTCACCAGTATGGTGGCATGCTCCTGGGCGGCGTAATCGACGAGGAGTTTCTTGAGCAGTATCTGGCTCGACGGGTCGAGGAAGTTGAACGGCTCATCGAGAATGACGGTCTTTGGGCGGCTGAGCAGGGCTGAGACGATGCCCACCTTCTGCTTGTTGCCGGCAGAGAAATCGCGTATGTACTTCTTCTGCCCCATCACCTCGCCAGCCATAAAGCGCTCAAAGACAGTCAGCCGTTCGGCAACCTGGTCGCGGCTCATGCCGTTGACCTTGCCGACAAACTCGAAATACTCTTCGGGTGTGAGGAAATCGATAAGGAAACCCTCGTCAATATAAGCTCCTACACCCGCTTTCCAGTCTTCGCTCTCGGCAGGGTTGGCTCCGTCGATGGTGACCGACCCCCGGTCGGCGTCGAGTAGGTCAAGGATGAGTCGGAAGAATGTGGTCTTTCCGGCACCATTGTTGCCGACGAGTCCGAGGACATCTCCGTCGTTGATAACAAACGACGGGATGTCTACAGCTGTCTTTTCGCCGAATTGCTTCAGCAGGTCTTTGGCTTCAATCATATTATCGGAGATTGCGTCCGTGGCAGTTCTTGAACTTCTTGCCCGAACCGCAGGGACATGGGTCATTGGGACGTGGCATCTTCTGAGCAACGAAAGGCGTGTGGTTGACCTGGTCGGCTCCCTCACGGGTATCGCGCTGGGCAGCGCTGCGCTGGGCCTGCTCGTCGAGGTCCATCTTCTGCTCATTGTAACGCTGAGAACGCTCCTCGGGGGCTGCCTCCTGTACAGGCTGCTGCAACTCGGGCACCTGACCACGCATAAGGACTGAGGCCACACGGTTGTTGAGGTCGTCAATCATGGCATCCCAAAGCTTGGCACTCTCGAGCTTGAACACGAGAAGCGGGTCTTTCTGCTCGTAAGTGGCGTTCTGCACACTGTGGCGCAACTCGTCGAGCTGGCGAAGGTGCTCCTTCCACTCGTCATCGATGGTATGGAGGACGATATACTTCTCAAACTCCTTGACCACCTCCTTGCACTCAGAGGTATAAGCAGCGTTGAAGTTGCAAGGTATCTGGTAGATATGGCGGCCATCGGTCACGGGAACGGCTATGCGCTCGATGCGGTCGCCATGGGCCTGATAGAGGTCGCTGATTACGGAGTAGGCAATGCTCTGCATACGCTCGTTCTTACGCTTGAATGCAGCCATAGCCTCCTGGAATGCGCGCTCAGCCAAATCATCGCGCTTGCCGGCGAGAAGTTCTTCCTCGGTGAAGGGGCACTCCATGGCAAGAACCTTAAGGAAGCCTTCCTTGCAGCCTTCGTAGTCGTTGTTCTCGATGATAGACACGCAACGATCCCAGATGATGTTGGCGACATCCATACCGATGCGCTCACCCATCAGTGCATGACGGCGCTTGTCGTAGATAACAGTACGCTGCTTGTTCATCACATCATCGTACTCAAGCAGGTGTTTACGGATACCAAAGTTGTTCTCCTCGACCTTCTTCTGGGCATACTCGATGGCGCGCGACATGATAGGCGACTCGATACGCTCTCCGTCCTCAATCTTCATGCGGTCCATAATCTTGGCGATACGCTCGGAAGCGAAGAGGCGCATGAGTTTGTCTTCGAGAGATACATAGAAAACAGACGAACCGGGGTCGCCCTGACGGCCGGCACGACCACGTAGCTGGCGGTCTACACGACGGCTCTCGTGGCGCTCGGTACCGATGATGGCAAGACCACCAGCAGCCTTGACCTCGGGGGAGAGCTTGATGTCGGTACCACGACCAGCCATATTGGTGGCAATGGTCACGGCGCCCAGTCCATTGACGCTCTGTCCGGCTTGGGCCACGATGTGGGCCTCACGCAAGTGGTTCTTGGCATTGAGCACCTCGTGGGGTATCTTGCGAAGGGTGAGCATACGGCTCAGCAACTCGGAGATTTCTACCGAAGTGGTACCCACCAGACAGGGACGTCCGGCGTTGCGCATCTCCTCGATTTCCTCGATGACGGCACGATACTTCTCGCGGTTGGTCTTGTAGAGACGGTCGTCCATATCGATACGTGCGACAGGACGGTTGGTAGGTATCTCGACAACATCGAGCTTGTAGATATCCCAGAACTCGCCTGCCTCAGTAGAAGCAGTACCGGTCATACCGGAGAGCTTGTGATACATACGGAAGTAGTTCTGCAGGGTGATAGTGGCAAAGGTCTGGGTGGCAGCCTCAACACGGACATGCTCCTTGGCCTCAACAGCCTGGTGGAGACCATCGCTCCAACGGCGACCCTCCATGATACGGCCTGTCTGCTCATCAACAATCTTGACCTGGCCATCGATAACGACATACTCGTCATCCTTGTTGAACATGGTGTAAGCCTTGAGCAACTGCTGGAGAGTATGCACGCGCTCACTCTGCAATGCATAGTGGGCAAGCAGCTCGTCCTTCTTGTCCAGGCGCTCCTGGTCGGAGATACCGGTCTGGCTCTCAAGCGCAGACATCTGAGAAGTGATGTCGGGCAATACAAAGAGCTTGTCATCATTGACCTGGGCGGCGAGCCATGCAGTTCCCTTATCGGTAAGGTCGGCACTGTTGAGCTTCTCGTCTACCACAAAATAGAGAGGCTTGACGGCCTCGGGCATACGGCGGTTGTTGTTCTCCATATACATCTCCTCGGTACGCTGCAAACCAGACTTGATGCCATCCTCAGAGAGATATTTGATAAGTGCCTTGTTCTTGGGAAGAGCCTTGAACGAACGGAAAAGAGCGAGGAAGCCCTCAGCCTGCAACTCCTGAGCCTTCTTGGCATCGGCCTCTTTCTCTGCGGCGCTGATTTTCTGGCGTGCCTCGGCAAGGAGTTCGGTAGCCTGCTTGCGCTGAACTTCATAGAGACGCTCAACGAGGGGCTGGAACTGCTCAAACATCTGGTCGTCGCCCTTGGGGATAGGGCCAGAGATGATAAGTGGGGTACGGGCATCGTCAATCAACACCGAGTCGACCTCATCGACGATGGCGTAGTTGTGGCGGCGCTGCACAAGGTCGGCAGGCGAAACAGCCATGTTGTCACGCAGATAGTCGAAGCCGAACTCATTGTTGGTACCAAAGGTAATATCAGCCTGATAAGCCTTGCGACGGGCCTCAGAATTGGGCTGGTGCTTATCGATACAATCTACACTAAGTCCATTGAACATATAGAGTGGGCCCATCCACTCGGAGTCACGCTTGGCCAGATAGTCATTGACGGTCACCATGTGTACACCGTTGCCGGTGAGCGCATTGAGGAATACTGGCAGAGTAGCCACGAGAGTCTTACCCTCACCAGTAGCCATCTCGGCAATCTTACCCTGATGGAGGGCGATGCCACCGAAAATCTGCACATCGTAGTGTACCATATCCCACTTCACCTTGTTACCTCCGGCCGTCCACTCGTTGTGGTAAATGGCCTTGTCGCCATCGATGGTGATAAAGTCGTTGGCGGGATTGGCAGCCAGTTCACGGTCGAAGTCGTTGGCAATAACCACAGTCTCCTCGTTCTCGGCAAAGCGGCGGGCGGTATCCTTGACGATGCTATAGGCAATAGGCATAACATCGTTGAGAGCCTTCTCATACTTCTCGAGCGCGTCCTTCTCAAGACTGTCTATCTTGTTGAAAATCTTCTCACGCTCATCAATAGGAGTTTCCTCGATGGTGGCACGCAACTTGGCTATCTGCTCTTTCTCAGTCAGGGCAGCATCCTGCACATACTTCTGTATCTCCTTGGTCTTGGCACGCAGTTCGTCGTTGCTCAAGGCCTTGATGGCAGGGTATGCTTCCTTTACCTTTTCTACAAGGGGCTGGATGAGTTTCATGTCGCGGGTGGACTTGTCTCCAAACAGCGACTTCAGAATTTTGTTGAAATTCATTGCTTATATTATTTTATTTATTATCTTGATAATCATGTGCAAAGGTACGAATATTTTCGTACAATTATGCACTATTTGCCGTATTTTAATCACACGCAGTGATGTCTGCAATCATTTTTGTGCCATACTGCAAGGGCTCAAGCGCCTACACTTACATATCTATCGATGCAGGCACCCGCAAAGGCACCTTGGGAATGGCTATAATAAACAAGGGAAAAACAAAGCCTGTAACCTCCGTCGACGTCACGGCATTGCCGCCGACAGAGGTTGCAGGAAAAACGTCAGAACAAGGGTTCTGACTTACAGGCATTGGGAGCCCGGATGCGTATGGCCTTGGCAATGGTGGGTGCGATATGCTCCACGCTTACCGGGGTATTGATGTGCTCTGCCGGGGTTCCGGCGCCATAGAATATGATGGGAAACGGCACAAACGAAGCACGACAAGTGTAGCGTTCCTGATTGTCTTCGTTATACAACTGCCAACCTGGAGCCACCTCGACCACAATGTCGCCGCTGATGGCGGGATGATGGCCGTTACGCAGTTTGCGTGTGTCTCCGCCCGCATTGAGAAGGCTGTTGGTAGTATAGACATCGCGCACTCCCGAGTTCTGGATAAGGAACTCCTGACAGCGCACCAGCACCTCGCTCTGGCTGATACGCTTCTGCTCTATCAGTTTGTGGTTCAGATAGATTTCGTTGTGATAACAGGCTTCAACATATCTACCCTGGCCATAAACAGCACCGAGATAGATGTTGAGCAGATTGGCGGTACGGTTGATGTAGAACGTGCCGGTGGGCACATTGTATTTGGAATAATCTACATTCTCTTCATCGGTATAGCCCGTGCTGGTCACCACAAACAGCACATGCTCCTTACCTACCTGTTTCTCGATGCCAGCCACAAGGTCGCCCAGCAGTTGGTCGAGCTTGATGTACACGCCCTCCATATCTGTCTGCCAGTTGGCTGCGCCGCGCCCTTTGGCAGAGAGCGTTACGGCGAGATAGTCAGTCACGGCATCGCGCCCCATAGCCTGCTCCACCACGCAAGCCTGAGCTGCATGGGCTACGGCAAGGTTCTTGGTGCGGTCATCCGACGCGCGCTGCGAATAGACGGCATTGTAGGCATTGAGCCACTTATGCGCCTTCTGCGGATAATAGGCCGAGGTGGCAAGCACGCCACGGTTGTCGTCGACCCACACGGCTCCGTCGGCAGCATGACCGGCAGAGAGGACGGCGGCATCACGGCTGAAAGCGAGGGCATAGACGAGCGCAGAGCCGCCAGTAGCCACCTTGAGCTCGTCGCCTATGGTAGAAGTGGAAAGCAGGCGCGGCGAAGTACCCACCTTGCTGTCTGCCACGCAATAGACGGGGCGCAGCGTGGCTCGGTCAAGCCATTGCGAGCTTACTATATTATTATAATAAGGTGTAGTGCCCGAACTGATAGACGCCACAGCCGAGGCACGGTCAATGGGAAGAAAGTCGTAGCTTGCGGCCTCATAGACACGCCCTTCGGACAGAAGTTTCTTGAATCCGTCGGGACCGTAGAGAGGAGCGAAAGCCTGTATATAATCAGTACGCAACTGGTCGATGGTGATATTGACCACGAGGCGGGGCGCCGGCTGCAGCCGCTGGGCCGAGGCGGTAGCTGAGAGTGCGAGCAATATCGCTGTCAGACATTTATTCATGCGGTTGTTTGTTTTGTTCGTTTACACCAGTTATAGAGTACTGCAACTCTAAACAGCAAAGATAATGCCAAAGTCCATATTGCTGCATCATATTTTTGCCAAATGCCCATAAAAAGTGACAATGCCAGTGACCCGGCTATCACCCACAGCCATCTGCCGAACTGGCGGCGTCGCAGTGAACGCACTACGGGCCAGAGGGCTATAAGGCAGAGCGGAGAGAGTATCAGTATCTGGAAATTAAGGCTCACCGTGGGATGCTGCGAGAAAATCATGGCTGTCAGGATGATTCCTCCCACACCCGTAGCGAGAAGCCACAGGATGTCGAGCCCATAGAGGATGCGGTGGGTGCGCCACTCGATGATGGTGACGACAATCATGACCATCAGCACCGCAAGGGCCACTGCCATAGGAGGCATCGCAGCCGCAAAGCCAGACCCTGCATCTTGCTTTTCAGCCAGTTGCGACACCGATGGTGCGAAGAGCATACGACTGTCTGAGACCAGCTTGCGACGCTCGCCAGAGGGAAGCCGCAGATAAGCATCTTCAAAATCCTCGCGCAGACTGTCGGGCAGGAACTGACGCTCAGCCATAGAGACTTGACGGTCGGCTTTAACACCGAGGAGCAAATCATTGCCCAATCGGCTCCAGGGATAGCCTTCATTCCACTGGTGAAGCATAGTGCGGAAGGTCACACCGTCAAGGTTGCGCTGAGGATATTCTATGTCGCAACCCAACTGACCCACAATGACATCGCGGGCCTTGGTGGTACAGTTGTTATAGAAGAAATTATAACGATAGGTACGGTTTTCAGGCAGATAATTGTGGGCAAGGGCTTCACTGATGGCACGCTTCTGCTCAGCGGTGAGGTTGAGAGTCTGCTGGTAGACCCACCGGCCTTCATACTGATACTCGCGCATGAAATAATCAAAAGGCGTGATGCCCATCTGATAATCAGTAAGTCCGAAGACAAACCTCAGGACAAAATAGTCCTGATTGAAAGAGAACATACCGTAATTGATGACCATATCCTCGCCCGTGCGATGGTCGGTATAACGGATGGCTGTATGGCCGTAGAGCGAATAGACCTCGTCGCCCGGCCCACAGGTAAGCAGCGCGATGACCACGGAGTCGGCAGACTCTGTAGCCCTACTGGTAACGCATGTCAAAGACACCAAAAATGTCAACAACACGGTCTTCAAAAATGTATTAAAATGTTTCACAGTGCAAAAATAGCTTGTTTTTTGGACTTTTCGTATCATATTTCAATTTTTTTCGATAATTTTGCACGCTATACAACACATACGTTAATGAAAAGAATAATTCTTAGCATAGCCCTTATGGGTTTAGCGGTACTGAATATAACGGCACAGAGTGGCACCAACTCTCCTTATAGTCAGTTTGGATTGGGCTTGTTGGCCGACCAGTCGAGCGGATTCAACCGCGGTATGAACGGATTGGGCCTGGGATTTCGCGAGCACAATCAGGTCAATTATCTCAACCCCGCCTCTTACTCTGTTATCGACTCACTTTCTTTTATCTTCGATGTGGGAATAACAGGCCAGATAACCAACTTCAATGAGAATGGCAAGAAGCAAAATGCCAACAACGCCGACCTTGAGTACATCGTGGCCGGTTTCCGCGCGTTCAAGAACCTCGGCGTCAGCTTCGGTATCATTCCCTTCACCACCGTGGGTTACAACTACGGAACTTCCTCCTATGTAGGCAACCAGATGACCGTGATGTCTTCCAATACCTATTCGGGTAGCGGCGGTGTACATCAGGCATATTTTGGTGCAGGTTGGCGCCCCATCAAGTACTTATCCATCGGTGCCAACATCTCTTATCTGTGGGGCAACTACGACCGCTCGCTCGTAAACCGCTACAGCGACTCGTATGCCAACACCTTGGCACGTTATTTCTCTGCCGACATACGCAGCTACAAGCTCGACCTGGGCGTGCAGGGCATACTGCCGCTGAGCAAGAAGAATACCCTCACCGTAGGTGCCACCTATAGCCCCGGACACAAGCTCAACGCCGACCCCGAGTGCATGGTCATCTCGACCAACACCCAGCAGGCCGTAGCCGACACCACCCGCTATAGCATCACCAATGGTTTGTCTATCCCCGACATGTTCGGTGTAGGTATCGCCTTCAACCACGACAACCAGTGGAAGGTGGGTGTCGATTATACCTGCCAACTCTGGGGCGACATCCAGTTCCCCGAGTTCTCTGTAGAGAACGGCGTGTCTCAGTTCACGCTCAAGAATTCGCTCAAAGACCGCCAGAAGATTACCGTTGGTGGCGAATACTGCAAGGCTGAGTATGGCCGCAGCTTCTTCCAGCGCATCAAGTATCGCGTCGGTGCATCCTACGCCACACCCTATGTCACCGTCAACGGCCAGGACGGCCCCAAGGAGGTCAGCGTCAGTGCTGGTTTCGGCTTTCCCATCGTCAACGCCTACAACAACCGTTCTTACCTGAACATCAGTGGCCAGTGGGTTCGCTCCACAGCACCAGGTTACATCAAGGAAAACATCTTCCGCATCAATATCGGCCTCACTTTCAACGAGCGTTGGTTCGCCAAGTGGAAGGTTGATTAATATAGAGGTATAAAAAGACTTACAGTGTCAAGACGCTTAACCATCATCTCGCTGCTTGCAGCCCTTTTCTGCATCTCCTGTCAGGAACAGCAAGAGCACACAGCTCCCGCCATCAATCCCCGCGATTCGGTGGCGATGATGATTTCCTATGGCGTCAACACGCTCATTTCCGACTCGGGCGTCATCAAGTACCGCATTGTCACTGAGAGATGGGAGGTCAACCAGAACCGCAAGCCCTCGCGATGGATATTCGACAAGGGACTGTTTCTGGAGCAGTTTGACCAGCGTTTCCATGTAGAGTCCTACATCCAATGCGACACTGCGTATTATTATGATGAAAGCCGACTGTGGGAACTGCGCGGTAGAGTACACATTCTTACCAACGACGGACTGCGTTTCTCCAGCGAGCAGCTCTATTGGGATGAACTCAGACACGAGCTCTACTCCCATGTCTACTCCAAGTTGGTTACCCCCGAGCGCGAGATTGAGGGCAGCTACTTCCGCAGCGACGAAAAGATGACGAAATACTACATATCCAACAGCAAGGGTTCGTTCGTGAAAGGCGACTTTGACAGCAGCGAGAGCGACACAGTGACGACAGCCAAAGACTCGGTGGCTCCACAACTACGCCCGGCTCCGATGCCACAGCGCCGCAACACGTCAATACCAATTATGCACTAAATCATGTTAGACAACATAGACATACCGCTACTTATAGGCATCCTGATTTCCATGGTTCTTTCAGCATTCTTCTCAGGCATGGAAATCGCTTTCGTCTCCAGCAACAGAATGCGCGCAGAGATGGACAAGGAGAAGAATGTATTCACCCAGAAGCTACTTTCGGTATTCTATAGCCACCCCAACGGCTTTGTGAGCACCATGCTCGTAGGCAACAACATCGTGCTGGTGGTCTACGGCATCTTGTTTGCCAAGTTCTTCGACAAGACGCTCTTTGAGCCGCTCGACGTCGGTATGCGCGTAGCTGCCGACACCATACTCTCGACCATCGTGGTATTGTTCACCGGCGAATTTCTGCCCAAGACGCTGTTCAAGAACAATGCCAACAAGCTGCTTACGCTCTTTTCGCCCATAGCCTATTTCTTCTATATTATCCTATGGCCCATCAGCAAATTCTCTACCCTGTCTGCCAAATTTCTGCTCAGACTGATAGGCAAGCGCATGGAAAAGGAAGACGACGACGAAGGGTTCTCCAAGGTCGACTTGGACTACCTTGTCCACTCGTCGCTCGACAACGCCAAGGCCGACAGCCCCATCAATGACGAAGTCAAGATATTCCAGAACGCCCTTGAATTTTCAGACATCAGGGTGCGCGACTGCATGGTGCCACGTACCGAAATCAATGCCGTAAGCATAGACTGCAGCATCGAGGAACTCCAGCAGAAATTCATCGAGAGCGGCAACTCCAAGATTATCGTTTACCGCGATGATATCGACAACATTATAGGCTACATCCACTCGCTCGAGCTGTTCCGCAACGCTGCCGAGTGGAAAGAGCATGTATGCCAGATGCCGTTCGTACCTGAGAGCATGGCAGCGCAGAAACTGATGAAGACATTCCTGCAGGAGAAGAAATCACTGGGCGTGGTGGTCGACGAGTTTGGCGGTACCAGCGGCATCGTGGCGCTCGAGGACATCGTCGAGGAAATCTTCGGCGACATCGAAGACGAGCACGACAGCACCAAGTATATCGCCAAGCAGCTCGACAACGGAGAATATCTGCTCTCTGCCCGACTGGAGATAGACAAAGTCAACGAGATGTTTGATCTGGGACTCCCCGAAAGCGACGAATACATGACCATCAGCGGACTCATACTCCACTACTACGAAAGTTTACCCAAACTCAACGAGATAGTGACCATCGGCAAGTTTGAGTTCAAGATTATCAAGAATACAATGACCAAAATCGTCCTTGTACAACTAAAAGTTAATGCCTGAGAGCAAATTTTCGGCGAAAAGTGCCGTGGTTTGCTTTCTTTTTACTATTTTTGTAGGCATTTAGAAAAAACGAGAAAACAATAATAATAAAAACTATAATAATAATGGCAGCATTAGGAAAAATTAGAAGCAGAGGCGGCCTGCTGATAGGTATTATCGCACTGGGCCTTTTTGCATTCATCGCCGAAGAAATGGTTCGTTCGTGCGAAACTACTAAAAACGACCAGCGTCAGCAGGTCGGTGAAGTATTGGGAGAGAAAATCAATTTTCAGGAATTCCAGAAGCTCGTTGACGAGAACACCGAAATCATCAAGATGCAGCAAGGTACTGAAAACCTGAATGAAGACCAGCTCAACCAGGTTAAGGATATGGTTTGGAGCACTTACGTTCAGACCAAAATCATCGAGAAGGAAGCCAAGGAACTGGGCCTCACCGTTACCGACGGCGAGTTGCAGAACATCCTGAAGCAGGGTACCAACCCACTGCTCATGAACACTCCGTTTATCAACCAGCAGACTGGACGCTTCGACGTCAACCAGCTGCAGAAGTTCCTCGCCGAGTACAAGGCCCAGCAGGGTGTAAATCCCCAGATGGCACAGCAGTACAACAGCCTGTACAAATACTGGAACTTCATCGAGAAGACTCTGCGCCAGCAGACTCTTGCACAGAAGTACCAGGCACTGCTCGGCAGCTGCTTCATCTCCAACGCCATCGAGGCCAAGGCTTCATTCAAGGAGGAGAACGAAGAGGCTCAGGTTGAGCTCGCCGCTCTGCCCTACTCTTCTATCGATGACAGCAAGGTGACCATCGAGAAATCAGACCTCAAGGCCAAGTACAACGAGCTGAAGCCCCGCTTCGAGCAGTTTGTTGAAGCCCGCGACATCAAGTATATCGACATCGAGGTAGTACCTTCGGCAGCCGACCGCGCCGCTATCAAGAAGGATTTCGAGGCTTATCACAACGACATGGTTGCTGCCGCTGACCCCGCAGAGGTGGTACGCAAGAGCGCATCGCTCATCCCCTATCTGGGTCTGCCCGTGACCAAGGCTGCATATCCTATGGACATCGCTGCCCAGCTCGACTCTATGGCTGTAGGTCAGACATCACGCGTCTTCAACAATGCTCAGGACAACACCATGAACATCGTGAAGCTCGTGTCTAAGACCCAGATGCCCGACTCTATCCAGTATCGCCAGATACAGGTGGCAGCCGAGACACCCGAAGCATCCAAGGCTACTGCCGACTCTATCTACCGCGCACTCGCAGCAGGTGCCGATTTCGAGGCACTCGCCAAGAAGTACAACCAGACTGGCGAAAAGCTGTGGATAACCACTGCCCAGTATCAGGCAGCTCCCTCTATGGACAAGGACACCAAGAACTTTATCAATAGCCTCAACACTCTCTCTGCCAATGAGACCAAGGTCATCAACTTCACTCAGGGCAGCGTAGTGCTTCAGGTCATAGACCGCAAGGCTATGGTCAACAAGTATGTTGCAGCCGTTGTCAAGAAGACCATCGAGTTCTCTAAGGATACTTACAGCGCCGCTTACAACAAGTTCAGTTCGTTTGTAAGTGCCAATGACACCGAGGAGAAGATTGTCAAGAATGCAGCCAAGGCTGGCTACACCGTAAGAGAAGCCAACGACATCACTACCGCTCAGCACAACCTCGCCGGCATCCACAGCACCCGCGACGCTATGAAGTGGTTGTTCGAGGCCAAGGAGAAGGAAGTATCTCCTATGTATGAGTGTGGTGACAACAACCACCTGCTCGTAGCCGTTCTCGACAAGGTTCACGCCAAGGGCTACCGCGGTCTCGACGATGCTCAGGTAATGGACATGGTCAAGGCAGAGGTGATGAAGGACAAGAAGGCAGAGATGCTGATGGAGAAGGTTAAGGGCGTGAAGTCTGTCAACGAGGCTAAGGCCAAGGGCGCTACCGTAACCGCTATCAACCAGGTTACCTTCGCTGCTCCTGTATTCGTTACAGTTACCGGTTCTACCGAGCCCGCTCTGAGTGGTGCCATCGCAGCTACAGCCAAGGGCAAGTTCTGCAAGACTCCCGTGAAGGGCAATGCAGGTGTATACCTCTTCAGCGTTACCGGCAAGACCATGCGTCCCGGCAAGCTGGATATCAAGACCCAGGAGGCCAAGCTCAACCAGAGAGCCATGCAGATGGCTGCAGGTTATATGAGCGAGCTCTACGCCAACGCCAAGATTGTTGACAACCGCTACCTCTTCTTCTAAGCGATTACACCTTATTAATATATATAATCCCGATGTCCTCAACCAGGGCATCGGGATTTTTCATGCGCGAGGATTACGCCCCCGCTCCTAAGCAAACCGTGGTGAGAGTGTGCGGTTTTACCCAGAAAAGAAATATATCCATTCATACAATTGTATAGAGCATGTTCTTCATCCCGCAAACCAGCTTAGCCAGCTCGTACCGTTTGAAACGAGCCCACGTACCTTACGATACGTAGGCACGTGACATTTGATACGGACTCACGTTTCAATCGTTACGCACCAGCAACCACAACCTCAAGACAACCAAATGGCTCGATAATGAGCTGAAAGGCCATCAGAAAACTCGCAAAAACTGTAAAATAAGGCGTTCTAAGAGCAAGAAATTTGTAAAATAAGGCGTTCTGGAGACGCAAAAACTGTAAAATAAGGCGTTCTAAGAGCAAGAAATTTGTAAAATAAGGCGTTCTGGAGACGCAAAAACTGTAAAATAAGGCGTTCTAAGAGCAAGAAATTTGTAAAATAAGGCGTTGGATAAGCGTATTTTTCGTAACTTTGTGCCGAAACATATGCACTTTGCATAGGCGAATGTGCTAATGACAATTGAATGCTTGAATAATTATACAAAAAACAACTATCCTTATGGACAAAAGGGCTCTTGAAGTAATACTGACCGACCAAAAAGCAGAAATAGATAACTGGTCAAGCGTGTATCTGTGTTCCCGCTACGAAGAAAGACTTGTAGATTTGAACAGTCCACAAGCCCAAGTTGTCATAGGTGTACGTCGAAGTGGCAAATCAACACTCTGCCTACAAACACTTGCAGATGCAGGGTTAGTATTTGCATACGTAGATTTTGACGACGAACGTTTGGTTGATATAGAGGCAAATCAATTAAATGACATACTCGAAGTATTGTATAAGATTTATGGTGATTTCAAGTATATCTTTCTGGATGAAATCCAAAATATAAAGCAATGGCCCCTCTTTGTCAATCGGCTCCTGCGTACCAAAATGCATGTTGTCTTGACAGGAAGTAATGCCAAGCTGCTGAGTAATGATTTGGCCACTCACCTTACTGGACGAAGTAGTGAAATTGCCTTGTATCCCTTCTCGTTTGCCGAGTATTGCAGGATAAAAGGCATCAACACCAAACTCCATTCCACAAGGGCCATCGCCGCTCAAAGGAGTGCCTTCGACGACTACACGAAACAGGGTGGTTTCCCTGAGTTACTCCAGGTGAGAGATGGTAGGAAATATATTAGCAATCTCGTTAACAACATCTTGAAACGAGATATAGAGCAACGCTATAAGATTGCATATCCAGCCCAATTTGAGAATATGGCACACCACCTACTCAACACATCGCCATGTATAGTTTCTACCAAGGACTTAGTTGAGCTATTTGATTTCAAGTCTCCCCATACGGTGCAAAACTATATCAAGTACCTCAAGGAAGCATACATTCTCATTGGCGTAAAGAAGTTCTCTTCAAAAAGCAAGTTACGCATCATAGGAGAGAAGCTATATGCCATCGACGTAGCGATGATGAATCAAAGAGACAATGCTTTTGCGGGCGAAAACTTAGGATGGCGCCTTGAGACCATAGTATTGCTCCACCTGATACGCAAGTGTAAAAACGAAGGCTGGGATGTCTATTATCTCAACGACCGTTCTGGAGAATGTGACTTTGTCGTGTGTGATGGCAACAGAGTACTTCAATGCATTCAAGTGTCTTATGACATTTCGTCTGAAAAAACCCGCAAGCGTGAAATTAATGGTTTGCTCCTTGCCCACCGACAAACCAAATGCGAGAACTTACTTCTACTGACAGACCACCAGTATGAAGAATTGGAGATAGACGGACTCCATATTCATATCAAACCTGTGTATGAATGGAGTGCCGGTTTCTTCGATGATAATTCTTATTAGCAACAATGATAACACCAGTGAAGAGCATGGAAACATACAAATCCATGCTCTTTGCGTATACAAGAATGGGGTAAACATGTAATATAAGTTACCACGCCACATTGCCATTCCTCCTATAGCTTCCCCTAAAGGTGGCGTGCTACTTTCCGAGAGCTACCAAGGCGAGCAAAGAATGGACGACGGTACAATCTGCACCTGCCATTCTTCCCCATTCCTCTCCCCCAGCCATCCCACGGCATCGGCAGGAGAGTCGGCACCTTGCTGAGATTACGTTGGGATGGCTTAGTTTTTTTGACTGGCACAAATAAAAACAAGGGCAGATTCTTTGTGTTACACACTACTTTGAGTAACTTTGCATCAGATTAAACCAATAGTAGAATGAAACTTTCAGAACTTAAAACCGGTGAGAAAGGCGTTATCGTCAAAGTGCTTGGACACGGCGGCTTTCGCAAACGCATCGTAGAAATGGGATTTATCAAGGGCAAGAAAGTGGAGGTGCTGCTCAATGCGCCGCTCCACGACCCAGTGAAATACCGTATTATGGGATATGAGGTTTCTCTGCGCCATAGCGAGGCCGACCAGATTGAGGTGGTTACCGCCGGAGAGGTCGCCAAGACACAGACCAATATCAAGCCCGAAATAGAAACCAACGCAGGCACAGACACCCATACCGCCGAGGCGCCCACCGACCAGCAGCTGGAAGACGCTGCCATCCGCAAGAGCCACGACATCAATGTGGCGCTCGTGGGAAACCCCAACTGCGGCAAGACATCGCTCTTCAATTTCATCTCGGGTGCCCATGAGCATGTGGGCAACTACAGTGGCGTGACGGTAGACGCCAAAGAGGGCGTGGCAGAGATGGACGGCTACACCTTCCATATCGTCGACCTGCCTGGCACCTATTCGCTGTCGGCCTATTCGCCCGAAGAAATCTACGTGCGCAGACAGATAATCGACAAGACGCCCGATATCATCATCAACGTGATAGACAGCAGCAACCTGGAGCGCAACCTCTATCTCACCACCCAACTCATAGACATGCACGTGCGCATGGTATGCGCTCTCAACATGTTTGACGAGTCCGAGAAGCGAGGCGACCATGTCGACGCCGACCGTCTGGGACGCCTCTTCGGTGTGCCCATGGTACCCACCGTCTTCACCAACGGCCGTGGTGTGAATGAACTCTTCGAGACCATCATCCGCATGTATGAGGGCAACGAGGACGACGACCCTCACTACCGCCATGTGCACATCAACCACGGCCACGAGATAGAACATGGCATCGAGGAAATCCAGGAGCACCTGAAGAAGGCAGCCAATCTGCGCCACCGCTACTCTACCCGCTATCTTGCCATCAAGTTGCTTGAAAATGACAAGGAGGCCGAACGCTATATCCGCACGCTGCCCGATGCCGAGGAGATACTGCGCCATCGCGACGAGGCGGCACGGCGTGTGAAGGAGGAAACGGGCGACGACAGCGAGACAGCCATCATGGACGCCAAGTACGGATTTATCAACGGCGCGCTGCAAGAGGCCGAATACTCTACCGGACACAAGAAAGACACCTATCAGGTGACCCACCTCATAGACCGCATCATTACCAACCGCTTTGTGGGCTTCCCCATCTTCATCCTGCTCTTGCTGGTGATGTTCTCTGCCACCTTCCTTTTGGGACAGATACCCATGGGATGGATAGAGGACGGCATCGCCTGGCTCGGCACGATGGTGGGACAGTATATGCCCGACGGCCCGCTCAAGGACATGATAGCCGACGGCATCATCGGTGGCGTGGGAGCAGTGATAGTCTTCCTGCCTCAGATACTCATTCTCTACTTCTTCATCTCCTATATGGAGGACAGCGGCTACATGTCGCGCGCAGCGTTTATCATGGACCGTCTGATGCACAAGATGGGGCTCCACGGCAAATCGTTCATCCCGCTCATCATGGGCTTTGGTTGCAATGTGCCGGCAGTGATGGCCACGCGTACCATCGAGAGCCGCCGCAGCCGTCTGGTCACCATGCTCATCCTGCCGATGATGAGCTGCTCGGCGCGACTTCCCATCTATGTCATGATTACCGGCACCTTCTTTGCGCTGAACTACCAGCCGCTCATCATGTTGTCGCTCTATCTCGTGGGCATCGTGATGGCGGTGATACTGAGCCGCGTCTTCTGCCGCCATGTCATCAAGGGCGAAGATACGCCCTTTGTGATGGAGCTGCCACCTTACCGCTTCCCCACCTGGAAGGCCATTGGCCGCCATACGTGGGAGAAGGGCAAGCAGTATCTGCGCAAGATGGGCGGCATCATCATGGTGGCGTCGATAGTGGTCTGGGCTTTGGGTTATTTCCCTCATCATGAAGGACTTACTCCCCAGCAACAGCAGGAGCAGAGCTACATAGGACACATCGGCAAGGCCATCGAGCCCGTTTTCCGTCCACAGGGTTTCAACTGGAAACTCGATGTGGGACTCGTCTCGGGCATCGGCGCCAAGGAGATAGTGGCATCTACCATAGGCGTGCTCTACGCCAACAGCGACGAGATGGGTTCCGACGACGGCAACACCCGCAAGTACGAACTGCTGCACCAGATGATGGCCGCCGACGGCATCACCCCGCTCACGGCCTATTGCTTCCTGCTCTTCGTACTGCTCTATTTCCCCTGTCTTGCCACCATTGCCGCCATCAAGTCCGAGACGGGCTCATGGCGATGGGCGCTCTTTGCCGCCGGCTACACCACGGTGCTGGCCTGGGTGGTATCTGCACTGGTTTTCCAGATAGGTTCACTCTTTGTCTAATTACCCCATTACTATATCTATAATGAAATCACTTACTGAGTTATACAAGATTGGTAAGGGCCCTTCATCGAGCCATACCATGGGACCACAGAAGGCCGCCAAGATTTACGCCAAGCGCCACCCCGACGCCCACCTGTTCGACGTGACCCTCTATGGCAGTCTGGCAGCTACGGGCAAGGGCCACATGACCGACACCGCCATCATAGAGGTGCTCTCGCCCATCGCCACAGTCAACATACATTGGGAGCCCAACATCTTCCTGCCCTACCACCCCAACGGCATGAAGTTCACAGCCGACGGCGCCGACGAGTGGATAGTCTACAGCGTAGGCGGAGGTGCCCTCTCTGAGGGTAAGGCCGAAGATATGTTTGATACACCTGAAGTCTACGAGATGAACTCGCTCAACGAGATTCTTGCCTGGTGCGACCAGAACGGCCGCTCATACTGGGAGTACGTCGATTTGTGCGAAGGCGATGTGGTATGGCCCTATCTGCAGGAGGTATGGGAGACTATGCAGGAGTGCGTGGAGCGTGGTATCAACCACGAAGGCGTACTGCCCGGCCCGCTCAATCTGCCCCGCAAAGCCCCGACCTATTATGTCAAGGCCACAGGCTACAAGCAGTCGCTGCAGACACGAGGCCTGGTCTATGCCTATGCTCTTGCCGCCAGCGAAGAGAATGCCTCGGGTGGCACCATCGTCACCGCCCCTACCTGTGGTGCCTGTGGCGTAGTGCCAGCCGTACTATACCATCTTTCCAAAGGCCACAAGTTCAGCGACACCCGCATCCTGCACGCTCTTGCCACGGCTGGAATCATCGGCAACGTGGTCAAGCAGAACGCCTCCATCTCCGGCGCCGACGTGGGTTGCCAGGGCGAGGTGGGCGTAGCCTGCGCTATGGCCAGTGCCGCAGCCTGCCAGCTTTTCGGTGGCAGCCCGGCACAGATAGAGTATGCGGCAGAGATGGGATTGGAACACCACCTGGGTATGACCTGCGACCCGGTATGCGGATTGGTTCAGATACCCTGTATCGAGCGCAACGCCTTTGCCGCAACCCGCTCGCTCGACGCCAACCTCTACTCGGCGTTCTCCGACGGCAAGCACCGCGTGAGCTTCGACCGCGTGGTACAGGTTATGAAGCAGACGGGCCACGACCTGCCTTCACTCTACAAGGAAACGAGTACAGGTGGACTCGCCAAGACTTTCAAGAATATCAAGTAGACCATGCAGTATATCGCGACATACATCATCCTCGCCCTATGCGCCATATTTGTGGCGTATAGGGTGTACAGGGTGTTGAAATGTCACAAGACTTGCTGTGAGAACTGCGCTTTTTACGACAAATGCAGCAGCAAACACAAAAAACATGGCTGAAAATTTGGACAGCTCGATTATTTGCACTATCTTTGCACTCGCAATTTAGCACAGGGTACCTTGGCCGATCGGTTAGGTAACGGTCTGCAAAACCGTGTAGAGCAGTTCGACTCTGCTAGGTACCTCAAAGACAAAGGACATAAATCTTATGATTTATGCCCTTTTTGTATATACCCTCGAAAGGCTATCCCGCTCTTCCAGTACCGTTACATCTGCCACAAGTTCTGGTACACGAACCATAACAGATGCCACATCTGATAGTACCCTTGTCATTACTGTTAATACAACGAGGCTTCTTTGATGAATATGGATTGTATCCTTTTCCACTACGTCCGCCACAAACCTGTCGACCTGAGCCATTTGACCACAACGGGAGGCAGCAGGCTGCATCATACGATTTTCTCCCCCAGCCATCACTTTCCTGCCGATTTTCTTTGCGCGTGTGCACATTATTATTATATTTGCACAAAGAACATCTTAACCCCAGTCCATGCGCCACCAAATTGTCATAATGCTGTTGGGGCTCATGACCACTCTGAGCCTCCCTGCTTTCGCCATTGCCGGAAGCAGAGAGAGCAGACACGCCACCCAACCCTACAAATACATCGGCAAAGAGCTCGACCGCACCCACGGCCTGGACTGGTTACATAAGGGAGGAGTGACTACACGAGAAGATTTTTTAGTGAATAATAAAGAGGTTATATCCGAGTTCAATATTTATATAACAGGAAATTCAAATGAAACATTAATAACTGGGAATGCATTAAAAATGAGAATATTTTACGTCGAGAATTAGGAAAGGAAGAAAGGAAAGAAGATGAACACCAAGGGTAAATGTTTTGCAATAGTAATTTGTTGGTTGCTTTGCACGCCGGCACTAAGCAATTTGCAGACTATAGAGAATAGGAAATGCGAAATAACCAATGTTATATGGACAAAAGGCATGGATGTCGTAATAGAAAGAATGCCAAATGGCAGACAAAAAAAAACAACATATTATGTGGGAAATGGATGTTTCCCGACATTTATACTTTCCAATATTTTTATTGGAAAGTATTGGATGGAATCATGCCAGGATGAAGAGCCTATATTTTTTAAGTGGCATCACATTCTACCAGATTCTCTTTATATAGATGGAAAAGGGGATGCATCTTTCCCGAAAGGCAAATACAGATACAAACTGGTTCCCAAAAATAAGAAACAACACTATACTTATTTGTATTTGTATTCCAACCCATTTAACTATACTATATATATCACAAACGACTCCATTTTTAATCAGACACCAATATTCTCTTTACAAAGCCGGCAGCAGGGTCTATGAGGACGGCGTGCTCAGCCGCCTGCTCTTCGACGGGGGATATGTGTCCTTCAGGGACTCCGTCCCCACATACCACTATTACATCAGGGACTACTTAGGCAACAACCGCGTAGTGGCCGACGCCCACGGAAACGTGGAGGACGTGAACCACTACAACCCCTATGGCGCACTCATGGGCGACAGCCGCAACACCGGCCGGCAGCCCTACAAGTACATAGGAAAGGAGCTGGACCGCACTCACGGCCTGGACTGGTACGCCCACGGTGCCCGCCACTACGCCCCGTGACCCCCTATCCCGGGTCAGCGGATTTTTCCGGTTGGTAACACCGTATGTTAGGAATAAAGTGTTGCCAGCCTGTACATGAAGAACCTGATATCCCCTACACCTCTGAACTGTGTTCTAAAAGCCTTGATTTTAGCATTGAACGATTCTGCCGATGCATTGGTAAGCCTTTCCTCAAAATAGTTGATGATGGTATCGTTGTGGTTCTCAAAGGTTTCAATAACCTTGTTGAAACCTTCATACCCGAAATCTTCGACATCATTGT